>NZ_JAWLDS010000081.1:4687-14446 GCF_041686535.1 Aquicoccus sp.
AGCGGCGCGAGCTTGACCGCGCGTTCTGCGCGCCCTTGACGCGGATCGTCCGGATGCCCTCGAGATCGTTGTTTGTCACGAAACGCGCGGCGGTCAACTCGCGGCTGGTTTCGGGACCGACTCGCCGCGTGTCTTGCGGGAACTGCGCCTTGAGCGTGTAGGTCAGCGTGGTGGCGTCGCTCTCTTCGTCTTCCTTGACAAGTCGAACCTCGTGCGCGCCCTGGGTGGCGGCGGTGCCGCGCACACGGACGATGGCGCCGCCCGGGGCGCGTTCGATCGAAAGGTCGTCAATCACTGCCACCGGCACGCCGGCATAGGGCGCCTCGGGGCGGCGGGCGAACATGCCGCTGCGCTGGGGAATGAGCGGGTTGCTGTTCTCGGTGGCGGGCAGGGATTCGGCGCGGCTTCCGCCGAACCAGTTGAACGGGTTGACCCGGCTGTCGCGCACCGCGCCGCAGGCCGAAAGGGTGAGCGTCGCCGTCAGGAGAAGGATGATGGATGTCCGCATGGGCCCTGCCTTTGCCGTTTGTTCCGGGTTAGCCTATTCACGCCGCGTTGAAAAGACGCCATGCAACGATCTGGACCTCTGCGCCGGACGTGCTTAGGTAGAGGCTGTCGCAACCGGAGAGCATCATGGCCACGCAAGCCTTTGAGGACATTGTCGAGGATTTCGAGTTTCTGGAGGATTGGGAGGATCGTTATGCCCTCGTCATCGAGGAGGGCAAGGCGATGGACCCTTTGCCCGAGGCGCTCAAGGTGCCGGCGACCAAGGTCGAGGGTTGTGCCAGCCAGGTCTGGCTGCATCCGCGGATCGAGGGCGGCGTGTTCTCGTTCGAGGGCGACTCCGATGCGATGATCGTGCGCGGGCTGATCGCGGTGTTGCGCCGGCTTTACAACGGCTTGCCGGTTGACGAGGTGCTCCGGGTCGACGCGCGCGCCGAGATGGCGCGGCTGGGGCTGGACGAGGCGCTTTCGGCGCAACGCTCGAACGGGTTGCGCGCCATGATCGAGCGCATTCGCGGTGTGGCGGCCCAGGCCGCGGCATAGATTTACGGCCCGGCAGACGATTTTTCTGCAAAGATCGGGATGCGCCCCTTGGTCAGAGCTGATCGAGGGCGCGGGCGATGTCGGCCATGAGCCGCTCGGTCGGTTCGATGCCGAACGACAGGCGCAGGAACCCCGCGGGCACCGCGTCGCCCCAGCGCGCGCGGCGGTCGCCCGAGCTGTGCAACCCGCCGAAACTGGTGGTGGGGGCAAAGCCTGCCAGTTCGAGAAACCGGTCGGCGGTCGGGGCGTCAGGGAAGCTGGCCCCGACGAGGAACCCCTGGTCGGCAGCCTGCGGGTGGGGCGCGGGGTAGATGACGTCGGAGACCTTGTCGGACCCCTCGAGAACGGGCAGGGCGGCGCGCGCGTTCTCGCACATCCGCGCAAGCCGCAGATCGAGAGTTTCAAGCCCGCGCAGCAAAAGCCATGCCTCGAATGGGCCGGGGATCGCGCCCGCGAGCGAGCGGGTGGCGTGAAGCCGCTCCATCAGCCCAGCATCGCGGCTGGCGACATGACCCATGAGCAGGTCTGAATGCCCGCCCATCGCCTTGGTGTCCGAGACGATCACCGCATCGGCCCCCAGATCGAGCGGTTGCTGCAAGAGCGGCGTGCAGACCGTGTTGTCGACCACGAGGCGCGCGCCCGCGGCCTGGCAACGTGCGGCCAGCGCCGCGATGTCGATCACGTCGAGGCCGGGATTGGACGGGGTTTCGACGATGACCATGGCCAGCCCGTCGAGCGGGGCGCTGGCGATGTCTCGCGCAGCACAGCTTTGCATGGTGATGCCGAAGGGGGCGAGTACGGTTTCGGTGAGCGCGCGCGCGGCGTAATAGCCATCCGAGAGCAAGAGAACCCGGTCGCCCGTCTTGAGCGCGGCCATCATCAATGCACCGTAAGCCCCCATTCCAGAGGGAAAAAGCAGACAGGGTGCGTCTTCGAGCAGGGCCAGCCGCGCCTCCACCGCCGAGACCGTGGGCGTGGCCATGCGGCCATAGCTGCGATCGGGTGCGGGCTGCTCCGAAAGCGCGAAGGCCGAAGTCATGACCAGCGGTTCGGGCACCGGGTCGCCGGGCTCGAGCGCGCCGGAGCGCACGTGCAGCATGGCGTGAAAGCGGGTCGTGGGGTCGGGTCTGTCAGTCATGCGCGCGACTATGCGGCCAATGCCGCGGCGTCACAAGCAGGGATGCGTTGACCGGTCGGGGCGGTGACGTCACGTTGGTCCCAAAGGGAGGATCATCATGGATCATGTCGGATTTACCGGAGAGCAGTTTCGCGGTTTTCGCGACGTGCCGCGCAAGGGGCCGATTCACATGCTCAACCTCGTGAAGCTGCGCGAGAGGGCCGAATACCCGGATGGGCGCGCGGCCACGGGGGCCGAGGCCTATGCCGCCTATGGGCGCGAGACGGCGCATATCCTTGAACGGCTGGGCGGGCGGATCGTCTGGCGCGGCAAGATGGAATTCATGCTGATCGGCCCTCAGGAGGGCGAGGACTGGGATCTGTGCTTTATCGCGGAATATCCCGATGCCGAAGTCTTTGTGAGCATGATCAAGGACCCCGAGTATCGCGCGGCAATGGAGCACCGGCAGGCGGCGGTGCGTGATTCGCGGCTGATCCGGATGGAGCCGCTGCCGGTGGGCGAGGACTTCGGCGGCTAAGCCTCCCGCGTGGCGTCAACGCACGCTGATCGGCAGGCTGGCATACCCGCGGAATCGCGCCAGCGGGACAAGGCGTCGTGGACCGGTCTGTTGCATCCTGGGGAAACGCGCGATGAACTTGCCCAGCGCGATGCGCCCCTCGATTCGTGCCAGCGTTGCACCAAGGCAGACATGGATGCCGGTGATAAAGGCGATATGGCGGTTGGGCTTGCGGGTGATATCGACCGTTTCGGGTGCGTCGAACATCGCCGGGTCGCGGTTGGCCCCGGCGATCGAGGTGTGGATATACGTGCCCTCGGGCAGCACCGTGCCGTCGGAAAGCTCGATATCCGCCTGGGCCAGGCGATTGCCGATCTGCAGGGGCGACTGCACACGCAGAAACTCCTCGACTGCGGTGTCGATCAGGGCCGGGTCGTCGAGCAGCATCCGGTGCTGTTCGGGCTCATCAAGAAGGATACCGATCGAATTTCCGACGAAGCTCGTGGTGGTCTCGTGGCCGGCGTTCAAGAGGAAGATACAGTTCTGGATCAACTCTTCCTGGGTCAGCCGGCGCCCGTCATGTTCGCCGAAAATGAGTGCTTCAAGCACCTCGCCCTGGGCGGCGCCTTCGGGGTTGGCGCGCCTGTGGTTGATGAGATCGTCGAGAATCTCGGAAAATTCCGTGACCGCCTGATTGCCGGCTTCCATCCGGTCTTCGGGCACGACCGGATCGAGCGCGCCAAGGATCGCCAGCGAATAGTCGCGCAGCTTGGCGCGGTATTGCTCGGGGATGCCGAGCATGAAGGAAATGATCTCGGTCGGCAGGATCTTGGCGAAATCCTCGATCAGGTCCAACTCGCCCAGTTCCTCGACCCGGTCGAGCAGGCGATCGACGATCTCGTCGATCAGCGGCTCGAACTCGGCCAGCTTGCGCGGGGTGAAGGCGCCGGAAATCAATTTGCGCACCACCGTGTGATAGGGCGGGTCGTTGAAGATGAGCGAGGTCGTGTGATGGGTAAGCAGCGGGCACTGGCCGAACTTGCGGCCGAATTCGCGGGTCTTGTCCGAAAGCATGTCGCGCGACTGATAGACGCGCAGGCAATCGGCATGGCGGGTAAGAAAGACCGAGCCGTCGGCGTTGCGATGCACCGGCGACGTCTCGCGCAAAGCGCGCAGGGTGGGATAGGGGTTCTCGATGAACTCAGCCCCGATCTCCATCAGGTCGAAATCGTTGATCCTGCCATCCATGGCCATGCCTCCCTCGGGTCGTCGTTGGGGCGCATGGTAAGCGCGCTTACGATCGGGGGCAAGCCGGTCCTGTCAACCGTGCGCCTGCGGGCATGGCTGCGACGTGCAAGAAACCGTCTCTCCCTGCGTCGATTGGCGCGGGCCGCAACGCGCCCCGGACCAATCGAAGACTGGGGAGCAATCGCAGGGAGAGACCCCAGGCGCTTGCGCGCCGGGTAGGGGAACCGTGAGTGTTGTCTGTTCTATCAGTGAACCGATTGATATCTTTGATCTTCCTCCCGTGAGAAGCGGGTTGCGAGAGTGGCCGCGAGCGCCTTTGCATCCCGCAGTTCATCAGCTGTGCCTGCCGCAGCGATCTGTTCGTCCAGATAGGATTTCAGCGCCTCCGGCAGGTGATCGTGAGTGGTGGGGGCGTGGGCCGCTTCAAACACGGCGCGCACGACATGCTCGGGCGTGAAAACGTCATGCGTGATGCCGGAAAATTCGCGAATGCGGGCCACACGCTCTTCCGAGCAATCCATGAGCGCGGCCATGGCCGTGACCTTGCCCATCGGTTTGGCCGTGCCGAGATAGTCGTAAGGCGCATTGCCCGAACGGATCATGACGCGGTTCATCACCGGGTCGATCACCGCCACCGCATCGAGAATGCCGGCCTCCTGGCCATATTCGAACGCCGCGATCATGACCTCGGAAGTGACATAGGAAATCGAGTTGCTGGCCCGGCCTGAACGCGAAAGGCGTTCGGTATCGACGCAAAAACGCGTCGCTTCCCAGACCTGCGCGCTGCGCAGGGGGGGCTCGCCGTCGAGGATCTCGTGGAAGACATCCGAAAGCATGTGCGGGCCGGTGGTTTGCAAGAGCCGCATGCAGCCGACCACATGGCCGCTTTCGTCGAGCGCGATGATATAGACCGGATCAAGTGCGTCGAACTCATCGAACTCGCGCCCATCGGTGACCTTGACGTCCCAGCCCAGGCGGTCCTGGAACACGCGGGCACGCAGCCGGTACATTTCGTCGATTATATCCGTGTGGCGTTCACGGTTCAGTGCGTCTGTCACGATGATCATTTTGTTATCCCCAAGTTTGTCGTCGTGTGGATAGAATCGCTCAAACCGGGTGAACGGGCCATTAGGGGATTCCCGTAAGGCGAGAAGATTACGTAGCGTAACTTTTCGAAAGATGGTGGGGCGGTATCCCGGTCAGCCGGGCTTGACGAGGCCGAGGCTGATTGCTCGGCCGACCGCCTGCGCGGTGGTCAGCGCGCCGAGCTTGGACCGGCCGGAGCGCAGGTGAACCTCGACCGTGCGGTGCGAGATTGAAAGGATGTCGCCGATATCCTGCTGTGATTTTCCTTCGGCGACCCATTGCAGGATTTCGCGTTCCCGAGTCGAGAGTGCCGGGCGGTGCAGTGTCGCAATGCCGAGGTCGGATTGCATGACGTTGTCATGCATGTGCACCGCGGCGACCTGAAGATTGCCCATCACCTTTTTCTTGAGGCTCTGCCATTCGTGTTTTGGGCAGTCGCGGGTGACGGAAAGCAGGCCAAAATCACCATAGGGTCCGCGCACCGGGACGGTCAGCCCCTGGTCGGACATGCCGAACTGGGGCGCATCGTCGAACACCGAGTGGAAATGGGCGGTGCGTTCGAGCCGGCCCCAATCAACCGGGGCAATGGACTTGCGCCCGAAATGCAGGGTCGGGTCGATCCGGTGCAGGGCCTTGCGCGTGTAATGGTCGACCCAGTCACTCCGGTAATTGGCAAACCCCTGAACCGTGCCCGAGACCGGGTTGAGCGTGGCATAGGAGGCATGATCGAACTCAAGCGTCTGGCAAAGATCGTCAAGAAACCGCAGGAAGCGGTCATCCGCATCCGGTATCTTGCTGAGATCGATCAGATCCATGAAGCCGCCCTTGCCCGCATTCGGATGTACCCAACCATAGATGAATGCCGCCAGAGTTTACAATATGTTCGAAGAAATGGTCAGAATTTGGGCGCGCGCCCTTGTCATTTCCAGCCACAGGATGGCGTGGCGCAACGCCTCTTCGGAAGAAAATGCGCGACGGCGCGATTGGCCGTGCCAAAAGAAGGCCGCGCAACCGGGGTTGCGCGGCCTTGATGCCCGTCGGTTGACCTGGGTCGATCAGGCCTTGTCTTCGTCGCCGTTCTCGTCGCTGGCGGGCTCTTCTTCGGCCCCGACAGTTTCGGCAAGCTCTTCGTCTTCCGACGCGGCGGCGCCGATATCGTCGAACAGTTCGGCGATCTCGAAATCAGCCGCAGCCTCTTCCTCGGCGGCCAGTTCCTGGATCGACTTGCCCGATGCCTGAAGCTCGGCCTCTTCGGGCGAGCGTGCGACGTTGAGCTGGATGGTCACATCGACCTCGGGGTGGAGGTTCACATGCACCTCATGCAGGCCCAGTTCCTTGATCGGGCGCGACAGCGACACCTGCTTGCGGTCGAGCGAGAACCCGGCCTCGTTCGCGGCATCGGCGGCGTCGCGCGTGCTGACCGAGCCATAGAGCGACCCGGAATCCGAGGCCGAGCGAATCACGACGAACCGCTGGCCTTCGAGTTTCGCAGCCAGGGCCTCGGCCTCCTTGCGGGTTTCAAGGTTGCGCGCTTCGAGCTGTGCCTTGCGGGCCTCGAAGGAAGCGATATTGGCCTCGGAGGCCGACAGCGCCTTGCCCTGCGGCAGAAGGAAATTGCGTGCAAAGCCGGGCTTGACGTCGACGACATCGCCCATCTGGCCGAGCTTGGCCACGCGTTCGAGAAGGATCACTTGCATTGCCATACTCCTTCTTATTTCACGGCATAGGGCAGAAGGGCGAGGAAACGGGCGCGCTTGATGGCGCGGGCCAGTTCACGCTGCTTCTTGGCCGAGACGGCGGTGATGCGCGAGGGCACGATCTTGCCACGCTCGGAAATGTAGCGTTGCAGCAGACGGGTGTCCTTGTAGTCGATCTTGGGTGCGTTGTCGCCCGAGAAGGGGCACACCTTGCGACGACGGAAAAACGGTTTGGTTGCCATGGTTTAGGGTCCTTTCCTGCGGCTGATCAACGGCGCTCGCGGCGCTCGGCGCGCTCGTCGCGTTTCTGCATCTGGACCGACGGGCCCTCGGCATGTTCGTCGACCTTGATGGTCAGGATGCGCATCACGTCGTCATGCAGGCGCATGAGGCGTTCCATTTCCTGAACGGCCGGCGCCGGGGCGTCGGTCTTGAGGAATGCATAGTGCCCCTTGCGGTTCTTGTTGATCTTGTAGGCCATCGTCTTGACGCCCCAGTACTCGCTGTCGATGACGTTTCCGCCATTGTCACTGAGCACGGTGCCGAAATGTTCGATGAGACCCTCGGCCTGGGTACTGGAAAGGTCCTGGCGCGAGATGAAAACATGCTCGTAGAGCGGCATGCGATCTTCCTTCTTGTCATGCGCATTTCATAGGAGGGCCGATGTCACCTTCCGCGACCCATCCACGAGAGACTGCGCGGTTCATGAAAAACTGCGGAAGGACGAGAGCCCTTACGATGTTTTCGCCGGTCACGCAAGACAGTGTGACCGAGCGCGGTCAACGGGCACGGTTACATGCCGAAATAAGGTGTCGGGAAAAAGCCCATTTGGCGTCGCACTGCTGCCGGGATCGGAACACAGGCTGTCCGTCAAAGCCCGGAGCGATCGCAGGCAAGAGGAGGAACACCATGGTCGGCATCTCCGAAATGCAATCCTTGCATGGCGATCATGGGCTGGCGATCTCCGGCCATTCCACGAGCGGTGTGATCGGCTGGATCGGCGGGGGCGCGCTTTTGATCGCGGCAGTCGGGCTCTGGTTCTGGCCCGGGGCGATCTGGGACCCGCTGCTGATGCTGGTCAAGCTGGGGCTGAGCCTGTTTCTGGCTTGTGGTGGCCTCATGTTCGTGATGGCTGCCTGTCGGCCCGTGAACCCCGAGGTCTGGATTGACGGGCGACGGCGGTGTTTGCGGCTGATCAGGCGCGAGGCGGGTGTCGTGGTCCGCGAGGTCGAGATCAGCTATGATGACCTGAGCGATGTCGATTTCCGCGACGGGATGTTGATCGCGCGCGACCATCATGGGCGGACACTGGTCGAAATGCCGGTCGAACGTGCAGTCAACACCGACGCGATCCGCGCGGAGCTTGGCGCGGCCTTCGTGCGCCCGGCATAGCGGGCTGACCGATCTGTCCGGGGCGATTCCCTCGCCCGTTCAGGCCTCGAGCGCGGCAACGCTGGGCAGCGTCTTGCCTTCCATCCATTCAAGGAACGCACCGCCCGCGGTCGATATATAGGTGAAATCATCTGCTGCGCCCGCCTGGTTGAGCGCTGCCACCGTATCGCCCCCGCCCGCGACCGAAACCAGTGCACCCGCGCGGCTGCGCGCGGCGGCGCTTTGCGCGGCGGCCCTGGTGGCGGCGTCGAAGGGGGGAATCTCGAACGCACCCAGCGGGCCGTTCCAGATCAGCGTTCTCGCGTTGTCCAGCGCCGTGGCGATCCGCGCGACGGTGAGCGGCCCGGCATCGAGGATCATCGCGTCCGAGGGGCACTCGGTGGCGGGCACGGTTTCATGCGCGGCATGTGCAGCGAACTCGCGTGCGACCACCACGTCTTCGGGCAGGATGATCTCGCAGCCCTGGGTCGTGGCCTTGGCCATGATCTCGCGCGCGGTATCGGCCATGTCATGCTCGCAGAGTGATTTTCCCACCCCGATGCCCTGTGCGGCAAGGAAGGTGTTGGCCATCCCGCCGCCGATCACGAGGGTCTCGACCCGTCCCACCAGGTTGCTGAGCAGGTCGAGCTTGGTCGAGACCTTGGCGCCGCCCACCACCGCCATGACCGGGCGCGCGGGTCTGCCCAGCGCAGCTTCGAGCGCCTCGAGCTCGGCCTGCATCAGCCGTCCGGCACAGGCGGGCAGGTGATGCGCCACGCCCTCGGTCGAGGCATGCGCCCGGTGCGCCGCGGAAAAGGCATCGTTGCAATAGACATCGCCCAGCCCGGCCAGACGGGCGGCGAAATCGGGGTCATTGTCCTCTTCGCCGGGGTGAAAGCGGATGTTCTCGAGAAGCAGCACATCGGCGGCGCGTGCCTCGTCGGTCAGCGTCTCGGCAGCGTCCAGCGTCTCGACGAACCCCACGGAACAGCCGAGCGCCCGCTCCAGCGCAGGCAGGATGATGCGCAGGCTCAGGTCGAGCACCACCTTGCCCTTGGGCCGTCCGAAATGGGCCAACAGCATCGGCTTGCCGCCCTTGGCCAGAATGTCGCGCACGGTGGGGGCGATGCGTTCGATCCGCGTGGCGTCGCTCACCTGGCCGTCCTGCACCGGCACGTTGATGTCCACGCGGACCAGCACGCGCTTGCCCGCAAGATCCATGTCGTCGAGTGTCTTCCAGCCCATCCTGTCCCCTCGGCCCGGTTCCGGTTTTCGATGGCGCCTCTTTGGCGAAGCCTTGCCCGGGCGTCAATGCCGTCACTTGTCGTCGCGGGCAATGCGGCATAGGTAACCTGCGATGAGACAGGAAGGAGTGCCTACATGGCCGAGATCAAGGACCCCGAGAACACCATCCTGATGGAGCTGAAAGACGGCACCGTCACGATTCAACTGATGCCCGATGTGGCACCGAAACATTGCCAACGGATGAAGGAGCTTGCCCGCGCCGGGGCCTATGACAACGTGGCCTTTCACCGCGTGATCGACGGCTTCATGGCCCAGACCGGCGATGTGCAGCACGCCAACATGGAAAAGGATTACAACCCCGGGCGTGCGGGCACCGGCGGATCGGACCTGCCCGACCTTCCGGCCGAGTTCAGCCGAATCCCCCATGCCCG
>NZ_JAWLDS010000082.1:0-14221 GCF_041686535.1 Aquicoccus sp.
AAATCGAGGAACAGCGCCTGCTGCTGGCCGTAATATTCCGGGTCGCAGGTGGCGAACTCGCGGCTCCAGTCGATGGAAAGGCCCAGCGGCTTCATCTGCCCGCGCATGTCGGCGATGTTGCCATAGGTCCAGTCCTTGGGGTGGCCGCCACTGGCCATCGCCGCGTTCTCCGCCGGCATCCCGAACGCGTCCCAACCCATCGGGTGCAACACGTTGAACCCGTTGGCGATCTTGTAACGCGCGATCACGTCGCCCATCGTGTAATTGCGCACATGCCCCATGTGGATGCGCCCCGACGGATAGGGAAACATCTCGAGCACATAGTATTTCGGCTTGCTCTTGTCCCTCGCGGCGCGGAACACCCCGGCCTTGTCCCAGGCGTCCTGCCATCTTGCTTCGATCTCGGCGGCGGAATAGCGCGTCATCTTGTGGGCCTTTTTCACATGGTCTTTGGCCGGGGTGATAGCGGTTTTCACCCGCGAATGGAAAGCCCATTCCAGTCGGTTTGACCCCCGCCCCATGTCCCAGGCGCCGCACCCGGCCGCGGGCAGGCGCCTCCACGGGTCGCGAGGGGCAGATTATCCCTCACTGTATTTCAGCGATTGCCGGCGGGCCGCCCCAGCGGTCGGACCGGCCCGGACTATTCCAAGGTCCAGCCGTCATGCTCGATGCGGATGATGCGCGCGCTGCCATTCTCCACGCGCAAACGCACCACCGCCCGCTGCGACCGCCCGAAGTTGCGGAAATCCACGTTGACCGTGATCATGCCGCGAAACACCGGTTGCTCGGCATCGAGCGCGACCCGGAGATCGGAAATCCCGGTATCCTGCGCGTCGAAAAGCGGATCGGCGTCGGGGTGCCTGTTCGCCAGTTCGCGCGCCAGCGACCCGGTGAAGAACTGTCTCGCGCGGTCGTCATGCACGGGGCTGGTGACGCTTGCATCACTCAGGCTTCGCATATGGTCCCGGTAAAGCGCCTCGACCCGGTCGCGCGCCATGCGCAGAACGGGGTCACCTTCGCCGTCCGCAGCCCCGGCCGCGCCCGGATCTTCCTCGATGTATCGCTGCGATACCCAGCCTTCGACGCTGAAATCGGGGCTCCGCATCAGGCACCAGCGCGGCGGCAGGGATCGCCGCTCTTCCTCGCTCAGGCCGTGATAGATACCGGCCGGCAAGAGCGGCACGCAGGTGATCTGGATCAGGCCGCGCGCATCATGGTCGAAGGTTCCGATCACCATGTAGTCGGTTCCCGGACCCATCCGCGCATTCAGGCTGTCATCGGGCGCCACGCCCACCACGCGCCAGGCATCCGGCCCGTCGGCCTCGCCCAGAACCGGCCCCGTCCCGCACAGGGCGGCGACCATGACCGCAAGTGCCCGAACCTTGCCTGCGAGCCTTCTGCGCCTGCCTGGCACCGCCCTGGTTTCCCCGCTGATTGCCAATTCCAACTCCATGGCCTTGCTCATTGAACTCCGCGCCCCCGGTTCGAAAGAACCGGGCCGTGCCCGGCCATTTCTGCCCGAACAGGGCCTCATTTCAAGGTCTTTCCATGACAGTTCTGGGGCGCTCCGCCATCCGGCACGCCGTTTCCGGGTTGCCACCCTTCTGACGGTGGTTCGCCGTCGGCGAAAACCTGCCGAGGCGCGAGGGGCAGATCCTGCATCGCGATACCGTCACGGGCGCGGCACCCGACCACGAGATGATCAAGGCAGTTTCGCCCGCGACACGCGAAACATGGACGGCCGTGACCGGCGCGGTGCGCCGTGGCTTCGGCACCGGCAACCCCTGCCGCCCACATTCATCGCTTGACGGAAAGACCCCGGATCAAGCCTACTCCGACCAGCCGATGCCCGGGGCGGTAGCGGCGGAACCGAAGCGGAAAATCGACCAGGAAAATACCCGGAACCTGCTCAGATCACCCCGACACCCTCTCGCATCTTGCGGCGCTGCCCCATGGCCGCGCCCGGAACCAGGCAAGAAAGGACAAGGACTCCCTCATGCTCATGCCGAACCTGTTTCGTACCGTGTTGACAACCGCTTTGCTGGCCGGGCCCCTGGCGGCGCAGGACAGCGCCGAACATGCCAGCGTCATTGTTTTCGACGCCTCGGGCTCGATGTGGGCACAGCTCGAAGATGGCAAATCGCGGATCGAGATCGCACGCGAGGTGATGGATGGTTTCGCGGATGAGCGCGACGCCGACGGGCAGATCGGCGTGGTGTCCTACGGCCATAACCGCCGCGGCGATTGCGGCGACATCGAAACGGTGCTGCCGGTCGGCCAACATGCCGGGTCCGACCTTGGGGCGACGATCCGCGCATTGAACCCGCGCGGCAAGACACCGCTGACCGACGCGATGGCGCAGGCGCGCGACCTGCTGCCGCGCACGGCCGAATCGGCCGATATCATCCTGATCACCGACGGGCTGGAAAACTGCGGCGGCGATCCCTGCGCACTGGCCGCCGAGTTTGCCGCCGAGGGCATCGACCTGCGCGCGCATGTGCTGGGCTTCGCCCTCGAAGAAAACGAGGTGCAGACCCTCTCTTGCGTGCCCGAACAGACCGGCGGACAACTCTTCACCACGCAATCGGGCACGGAACTGGCGGCGGCGCTGACCGAAGTGGCGGAGATCGCCCCTGCCACACAATCCGTGACCCTGGCGGCGATCGACGCGCGCGACGGCACGCCCCTGCCCCGGGCCACCTGGAACGTGGCCGAGGACGAGACGGGCGAGACCGCATTCGACGCGCACGACGGCGGCAGGGTCACGCTTGAACTAATGCCCGGCGACTATGCCGCCGATGTCCGCGCCCCCGGGTTCGAGGGGATGGCGGAGTTCACCGTGCCCGAACGCGACGCGCCGCCGGTCGAGATCGAGATGGAAAAGACCCGCGCAACCCTCCTCCTGCGCGCCGAGAACGCAGACACCGGCGCAACCCTGCAAGGTGTCGATTGGGTCGCGATCAACCTCGAAACCGAAGAGCAGGTCGAGGCGGCCACCGAAAACGAGGAATACCTGCCGATTCTGCTGCCCCCGGGGGACTACCGGATCGAGGCGTCGCGCGATGACATGGCGGGCGCGGCCTCGGTCAGCGCCACGCTGGAGGACGACCCGCGGATCGATGTCGCCCTGGCCGCGCCGGAGGTCGAGATCGACCTCGCGGCCCCCGCCGAAGTGCGGGCAGGGGTGTCGTTCGATGTCACCATCGACGGGGCGAACAGCGAAAAGGATTACCTGGTCCTCGCACCTGAAGACAGCGCCGAGGAGGTCAGCCGCTATCAGCGCATGGACAATCGCGTTGGCGGCGATGGCACGCAAGAGATCACGGCACCGTCCGATCCCGGTGATTATGAATTGCGCTATCACCTCGCACGCGACAACACCATCGCAGCGCGCCAGCCCCTGACGGTGACACAGGCCGACAGCCTCATGACGGCCCCGGACGAGGTGCGCCCCGAGACCGCGTTCGACGTCACGGTGGGCGGCGGCATCTCGGGCTACGTGGTGATCGTCGAAGAGGGCCGCGCCCCGGATGACATCGTATCGCGCTATGACCGCATGAAGAACTCGGTCGATGGCGACGAGGGCACGATCACGCGCACGGCGCCCGAGACGCCCGGCACCTACCTGCTGCGCTATCACGCCGGCGATGACCAGCGCGTGCTGGCCGAGCAAACGATCCGCGTCGCGGAATGACCGCACCCCGGAGCGGTCCCGGCAATGACCCGGAGAGAATGGCCGCGGGAAAGACACCGCCATGCGCACCGGATCGCCATGAACGCAATCGAAAAACTTCAGACAGAGCGTCAAAGGCTGGTGGCACGGCTGGCCGAGATCGACAAGATATTGTGCCAGTACGAAGAGCTCCAACGTATTGCGGAAACCTATCTTGCCGCTGATGACACACATACGTCGCTTGCCGATTCGGGCGCGAATCTTGTTGAGATGACAAAGCCGCAAGAGGCTCATCATAGCGACCGCACGGGGAATGTGGTTCACGAAACAAGGCGCAAGACATCAATGGACGAGTTTGAGCGTGTCGTAGTTGATGTGCTTACGGAAGCAGAAAGTCCACTTAATCGAGCCGCTCTTTACAAGGCGCTCGTTGATCGCGGCGTGGTTATCGGCAGCTCGAATGAGAATGCGGACCTGAATACACTGTCTGCACGTATGTCTCGAATGAAAGAGAAGGTAGTTAACGTGAGTGGCTATGGTTACTGGCTTAAGGATCGGCCATTCCTTCGAGGTGGCTATAAGCCAGAGGGAGCAAATGACACGCCGCCCTTGGATATTAGTGGCGACGAAAATCTGAATTGGTAAGGGTATACGTAGCGCCTTTCGATTGCCTAAACACGTACTCGGCGGCATCATCCGTGCCATTTCGACAACCTATGTACTACGCAAGGACGGACGATCTCTTCAACCATGCCTGCGGCGTTACACTCATCAAGTTGAACAGGCGGCAAAGGCTTGACCTTCCTTTTAGGGGCGAAATTGTCACCGTCGCTGTGCTCTATCGAAATGTCGCTGAAGGGTTCATCCCAGGAAAGGCGAAGGGCTTTGCAGCCTGCCGCCCAGCGGTTAAAGAGTTCAGACACGTATTGAGATCAGGCCAGAATGAAATACCTTTTCATCCACCAGAATTTTCCCGGCCAGTTCAAGCACCTCGCGCCCGCGCTGGCCGCCGGGGGGCACGAGGTCGCGGCCCTGACGCTCCGGGTCAAGGAGGCCCGCGACTGGAACGGCGTGCGCCTGCTGCCCTACGGGCTCGATCGCGACTTCGGACAGGAACTGCATCCCTGGCTGGTGGATTTCGACACCAAGATCACCCGCGCCGAAAGCTGCTATCGCGCCGCCTGCGCGCTGCGCGACGGCGGCTTCACCCCCGATGTGATCATCGCCCATCCCGGCTGGGGGGAATCGCTTTTCCTGCGCGATGTCTGGCCCGAGGCCCGAATCGGCATCTATTGCGAGCTTTATTACCGGCCCGACTATCCCCATAGCGGCTTTGACCCCGAGTTCGACGGCCCGCCCGATCCGACCCGCGCGCTGCGCCTGCGGATGAAGAACCTCAACAACCACATGCATTTCGCCATTGCCGATGCCGGCCTCAGCCCGACCCGGTTCCAGGCCGACACCTTTCCCCCCGCGTTCCGCGACCGCATCACCGTCGGCTTCGACGGGATCGACACGACCCACCTCGTGCCGAACGAGAATGCGTCGCTCGCGTTCAAGAGCGGCCTGACCCTCTCGCGCAAGGACGAGGTCATCACCTTCGTGAACCGCAATCTCGAACCTTACCGCGGCTATCACGTCTTCATGCGCGCGCTGCCGCGCCTGCTGCGCGAACGGCCCCGCGCGCATGTCCTGATCGTCGGCGGCGACGAGGTGAGCTATGGCCCCCGCCCGCCCGGCGGAAAGACCTGGAAACAGATCTTCATCGACGAGGTGCGCAGCCGGATCCCCGACGCCGACTGGGCGCGCGTCCGGTTTCTCGGCCGCATCCCCTATGACCGCTTCGTGACCCTGCTGCAGCTCAGCCGGGTGCACGTCTACCTGACCTATCCCTTCGTGCTCTCCTGGTCGCTCTTCGAGACGATGAGCGTCGAAGGCGCCATCGTGGCCAGCGCCACCGCCCCGGTCGAGGAACTGATCACCCATGACGAGACCGGCCGCCTTGTCGAATTCTTCGACGGCGACGCGCTGGTCGATGAGGTCTCGCTGCTGCTCGATGACCGCGCCATGCGCGAAAGGCTGGGCAAGGCGGCACGCCGCCACGTGGTGCGCCATTACGACCTGCAAGGCATCTGCCTGCCGCGCCAGTTGCAATGGGTCAGGGATCTTGCCGCGATGGAGCCGCGCCGGCCCGATTCGCCCGTGCTTTAGGAAAGGCGTTCAGAACCGCCGGTCCTCGATCCGCAATTCCCGCGCCCGCGCCAGGATCGCATCCTCGATGGCGCGCTGGGTGCCCGCCGCAACCGGTCCGCCCCGCGTGGCCAGCGCCACGGTGAGCGAGCGCGCATCGAGCGCCGGGTCCTTGATATGGACGGTCGCGCGATAGGCCTGCCCGCCACCCGGCGGCGTGCCATAGCCGGTCACGATCACCCCGGTGAACGGGTCGATCGACTCGATCGGCAGGAAGTTGAGAACATCGAGCGACGCATTCCACAGGTAACGGTTCACCTTGACCGTGGTGCCCGTGTCCTCGCGCTTGAACAGGTCCCAGACCGAGGTCTGGCCGACCTGGCTCATGCCTTCACGCCCTTCCAGAACCGGTTCGGCCGCGTCTTCCTCGGAATCCACGTTGTCACGCGCCCCGCCAAGGCCGACCTCGCCGAAGATGCCGCCGCCACCGCCGCCGCCGCAGGCGGTCAGCGAAAACGCCACCAGCCCGGCCATTAGGAATTTGAAAGCGCTCGAATGATGCATGTTACCGCCCGGATACCGCCAAGAACCTGCTTTTCCTCACCGTCCTACCCAAGCCCCGCCGCCGGGGCAAGGATTTATGAACATTCCTGCCTGTAACCTGCTAACCTGTCGCGGCGCGGCGGCGGCCCGTCCCTGGCAGACACCATGGCCACCATGGCGCGAATCCGCCCAACGTGACCCGCCACGGGGCAAACTGTGGCAAAGCTGCACCAATTATCGTCACATTGCCCGCCGCCCGCGCCCCATGCTTGCAAACACCCCCCGTTTGGAGCGAGACACTTGCCATACCCAATGCGGATTCCCTGCTTTGGGCCTATGACTGGAAAACCGAGGGAAACAACCATGAAAAAGATTCTCTTCGCAACGACCGCACTCGTCGCCTCCGCTGGCGTCGTTGCTGCAGACGTTTCGTTCAGCGGCTACGGCCGCTTTGGCGCCATCAGCATCGACACCCCTGGTCCCGATGTTGAAGGCATCTACACCCGTCTTCGCCTGCAAATCGACATGACCACCGAGGCCGACAACGGCCTGACCTTCGGTGCCCGTCTGCGTCACCAGCAAACAACGGTTGACGGTGCCGGCTACAACGGCGCCGGCTTCAACGGCGCGCGCTTCTTCGCACGTTCCGGCGGCCTCGAAATCGGTGTCGGCAACACCTTTGGCGCCATCGAATTCATGCCCGGCGTCTACATGGCCACCCAATCGGCCGATATCGGCCTCTCGGGCCACGGCTTTGACAGCCTGGTGACCAACACCTCGCAAAAAGGCTACTTCGGCTGGGATGCCTACTCGTCCGGTGGTGCTGGCCGTGACGGCGTCGAAGTGATGTACTCGGCTGGCGACTTTGGCGGTCACCTGTCCTACTCGAACACCGGTGGTGTCGAGCGTACCGCGATGCACGGCAGCTACAGCTTCAACGACTGGACCGTTGCACTGGGTTACCAGGATTCGAGCGTTGCCACCGAGGACAAGGTTGTCCTGACCGTTGGCGGCAACATCGGCCCGGCAGCCGTGACGCTGGCCTATGCTGACAACGACGGCATCGGCAAATTCGCCCTCAAGGGCGGTGTCGAAGTTGGTGCAGCCACCCGCGTTGACGCCTTTGTCAGCTCGGAAGATGGCAACGCCGGTGGCGAAGCCTACGGTCTCGGCGTGTCGCACAACCTCGGCGGCGGTTCGTCGCTCGAAGCTGGCTTCACCCGCAACGACATCACCGACACCAACGCGGTTGACCTTGGTATCCGCTTCAACTTCTGATCCCGGAAGTCAAAGCGACCCAAAGGGAAAGGGCAGGTCTTCGGACCTGCCCTTTTCTTTTTGCCCAGAGTGGTGTTTCTTGCGCCCAGACTGCAAAGGGACGAACCATGCCGCTTTCCGACATCCAGACCCGCATCGCCAAAGCCGAGGCCGCGGCCAACCGCGCCCCCGGCTCGGTCAATCTCATCGCCGTCTCCAAGGTGCAGCCCGATGAGCGCGTGCGCGCGGTGCTGACCGAGGGCCACCGCCTCTTCGGCGAAAACCGCGTGCAGGAAGCCGCAGGAAAATGGCCCGCCTTCCGCGAAGAGTTCGAGGGCGTCAACGTCCACCTGATCGGTCCCTTGCAAACCAACAAGACGCGTCAGGCTTTCGAGCTCTTCGAGGCGATCCATTCCGTCGACCGCCCCAAGCTGGCCAGGACCATCGCCCGCATCGCCCAGGAGGAAGGGCGCTGCCCTGATCTCTTCATCCAGATCAACACCGGGGAAGAGCCGCAAAAGGCGGGCGTGCTACCGTCGGACGCCGATGCCTTCATCAAGGATTGCCTGTCGATGGATTTGCCGGTTCAGGGCCTCATGTGCATCCCCCCCTTGGACGAGGAACCCAGCCTGCATTTCGCCCTGCTGGCCAGGATCGCGGAACGCAACGGCCTCACCGGTCTATCGATGGGCATGAGCGACGATTTCGAAACCGCAATCGCGCTGGGCGCGACCCATGTTCGCGTCGGATCGGCGATTTTCGGGGAACGGGTGGCGGGATGATCCGCCGGGCATATTCGCGCCCGCCCCGCCGAGGCGGGACGGGCGCTGCCCGATGCTTCGCATCGGGCAATTGGGCATCTCAACTCGCCGGATTTAACCCGATCTCAACCAATCTGAACAAAACCCTGCGCCCGCTCGGTTAACCCCGCGAAATCCGCGACGCCCGGCAGCCGGGTGGCAGCCGGGAGTCATACGCAAATCACCCCCCCAATCAGGCCGCGTTAACCATCGGCATCATGTCGCCAGTGTCTCCGGCACGATCACCCGCGTTCCCGGCTCCACGCGGCGTGCAATCCACCTCAGGTCGGCCCGCGAGAACGCGATGCAACCCGCCGTCGGATAGCCCGGCCTCCGCCATTGATGCAGGAAGATGGCCGAGCCTTTTCCGGCTTCTGCAACAGGATAATTCCAGTTTGTTATCAATATGATATCGTAAAGCGCATCGCCCCGCCGCAACCGCTCGTGGCTCTGCGGATAGGGCGCGCGCACCAGTTGGTTATACGCTGCATCGCCGCTTTCATCCGACCAAAGATCGCCCACTCGGATGGGGTCCGCCCATGGCGCAGGGCGCGTCACACGGTCCGGCCGATAGAGCATCCCCACGATCCGATGCACCCCCGCGGGCGTTGCCCCGTCGCCTTCGCGCTTGTCCTTGCGAATCCCGCCAAACCCTTGGGAAAAAGGGATAAATCTCCCCGTGAACCGCAGCCCCCGCCGGGTCAGCACCATGTCCGCCGGGCTCAAAACAGGTGCCCCGACTTCACCGCCTTGGTCGCCAGATAGGCCCGGTTATGCACGTTCTCGCCCACCTTGAGCGGCACCCGCTCGGCCACCGCGATCCCGTTGGCCTGCATCATGTCGATCTTGCGCGGGTTGTTTGTGAGCAATCTGACAGATGAAAAACCCATTGATTTCAGTATGGTAGAACCGATGCGGAAATCCCGCTCGTCATCCTCGAAGCCCAGCCGGTGATTGGCCTCGACGGTGTCGAACCCCTGATCCTGAAGCGAATAGGCCCGCATCTTGTTGGCCAGCCCGATTCCCCGCCCCTCCTGGTTGAGGTAGAGCAGAACCCCTTCCCCCTCGGCCCCCATCTGCGCCAGCGCCCCGCGCAATTGCGGCCCGCAATCGCATTTGAGACTGCCCAGAACATCGCCCGTGAAACAGGCCGAATGCAACCGCGCCAACACAGGCTTGTCACGAGAAGGTCTCCCAATTTCAATGGCATAGTGCTCCTCCCCACCATCCTCGGGGCGAAAGATATGCAAGCGTCCTGCCCCCGCCGCCTCCATCGGAAGCCGCGCCGCGACGACCGGGTGCACGTCGCTCACCTGCTCCAGAACCGGCCCGGCCAACCCCGCCTGGACCACCGTCAGGCTGTTGGCCAGCGCAAAGCCCGCCGCGTCCTGCAACGCGAGCACCACCGCCGACGGCAAGAGCTGCGCCGTTTTCACTAGCCGGATCGCCAGCCGATGCATCCCCGCATTCCCGCCCCGCTCGGAAAGCAATGGACCCTTCATCGGCGTCTTGAGGTCATCCGCCGGATCCGCCACCGCCAGCACCCAGTCGAGCCGCACATCCGGCGGCAGCACGATCCGCGCCAGATCGCCGTCATAAGCCCGTGCTTTCAAGGTCTTGGCCCGCCGCGCCGTGATCGCCAGAACCGGCGATCCGCCCAGCGCTCTGAGATCCGCCAGCCGTTGCGCATCCATGGTTTCCGCCGCCATCACCAGAACCGCCGCCCCGGCGTCGGCGATCACGACCGGCACGCCCATGCGCAGATCGGCCCGGGCCCGGGCCAATGTTTCAATGATGTCTGGCGCGAAGCTCATGAACTCGTCCTTCTTTCGTCCCGATCTAGGGGAATCCGCCGCAATATGAAACATTTGCGCACGCGATTACACGTCGGCGTGAGAGAATTGCAGCATACCTTGTTCAATCCCGGTTCCTCCCTCATGTGTTGAGCATGCGAACGAGGAGGCCGAACCATGGCACAGCTCAAGAAGATTCTGCTGGTCGATGACGACGACGATCTGCGCGAGGCGCTGAGCGAACAGTTGATAATGACCGAGGATTTCGACGTTTTCGAAGCGGGCAATGGCAATGACGCGATCCGTAAGACGCGCGAGGGCATATTCGATCTGGTGATCCTCGATGTCGGCTTGCCCGATACGGACGGGCGCGAATTGTGCAGGGTCATGCGCAAACAGGGCGTCAAGGCCCCCGTGATCATGCTCACCGGCCATGACAGCGACGCTGACACCATCCTCGGCCTCGATGCGGGCGCCAATGACTATGTCACCAAACCGTTCAAGTTTCCGGTACTTCTGGCCCGCATCCGGTCGCAGTTGCGTCAGCATGAGCAATCCGAGGACGCGGTGTTCCAGCTTGGGCCCTACACGTTCAAGCCGGCGATGAAGATGCTGATCACCGAAGACGATCGCAAGATCCGGTTGACCGAAAAGGAAACCAACATATTGAAATACCTTTACCGGGCCACCGAAGGCGTGGTCCCGCGCGACGTTCTTTTGCACGAGGTCTGGGGCTACAACGCGGGCGTCACGACCCACACGCTCGAAACTCATATCTACCGCTTGCGCCAGAAGATCGAGCCCGATCCTTCGAATGCCCGTCTCCTCGTGACCGAATCCGGCGGTTATCGGCTGGTTGCATAAATACCACAGGTTGAGCTGTCTCACGGAATACCCGACTTATTTGCGCCATGTCAAAGTTGTATCATTAACTTGTGAATACGATTTACGCATCCCGTTGCATGTGCGGGTCATCGCATGCACCTCCCTGTTGGACTGGCCCGGGTCTCGACCCGGGCCTTTTTTCAATCAAGTACGGCCTTCCTATCGCATGGCGGGACAGGGACAGGCCAAGGCACTCCGGATGTCCTGATCAGGCGGTTCCCGGCATCACCTCTCGATCCGGTCACAACCGCAAAATCGGTTCTGGTCACTCTTTCATGCCCGCGATAGCCTGCACGCCACGAACGACAGGAGACCCGGAAAAATGGCCTTTACCCTTGCGACATGGAACATAAATTCGGTCCGCTTGCGCGAACCGATCGTGCGCAGGTTGCTCGAGGAAGAGGCCCCCGACATCCTCTGTCTGCAGGAATGCAAGAGCCCGGTCGAGAAGATCCCGCTCGAAGGGTTTCGCGCGCTTGGCTATGGTCACATGATCGCTCGCGGGCAAAAGGGATACAACGGGGTCGCCATACTCTCGCGCCTGCCCCTCGAGGACGTGGGCGACAAGGATTTCGCGGATCTCGGCCATGCCCGCCACGTCGCCGCACGTCTGGAGAATGGCGTGATCATCCACAATTTCTATGTGCCGGCCGGTGGCGACATCCCCGACCGGGACAAGAACGAGAAATTCGGCCAGAAACTCGATTACCTGACCGGGATGCGCGACTGGTTTCATTCCGACCGCCCCGAGAAATCCATTCTGGTCGGCGATCTGAACATCGCCCCGCGCGAAGACGACGTCTGGAGCCACAAGCAATTGCTCAAGGTCGTCTCTCACACCCCCATCGAGGTCGAGCACCTGGCCGAGACACAGGACGCAGGCAAATGGGTCGATATCACGCGGCAGGATATCCCCGACGGGAACCTCTATTCATGGTGGTCCTACCGCGCCCGAGACTGGGATGCTGCCGACAAGGGTCGCAGACTCGATCATGTCTGGGCCACGCCCGACATCTCGAATGCTGGCCATTCGTCGCGCATCCTGCGCGCCGCGCGCGGTTGGGAAAAGCCATCCGATCACGCGCCCGTTTTCGCCATGTTCGACATCTGAACCCCGTCGCCCGAGGTGGAATCGGCAAAACCGTATCCGGACCTTGCAACACAGGCGCAGATACATCATCTAACGGGCAACCCCGAACCCGGAGGACAGCCACATGGAAATTGATCTTACCAAATCCGCCAACACCGCCGAGCACGTCTTTGACGTGACCGAGGCCAACTTCATGGAAAAGGTCGTCGAGGCCAGCAAGGAAGTGCCGGTGATCGTCGATTTCTGGGCGCCCTGGTGCGGCCCCTGCAAGACGCTTGGCCCGGCACTGGAAGAGGCCGTGAACAAGGCCCGTGGCGCAGTGAAAATGGCGAAGGTCAATATCGACGAGAACCAGATGATCGCGGGCCAGCTTAGGATCCAGTCGATTCCCACCGTCTATGCCTTCTGGAACGGCCAGCCGGTCGACGGGTTTCAGGGCGCGGTGCCCCCTTCGGAGATCCAGAGCTTCATTGATCGCGTGGTCGAGGCCGCCGGTGGTGATGCGTCGGGTGGCCTCGACGAGGCGGTCGCCGCGGCCGAGGAAATGCTCGCCGAAGGCGCGGCCGTCGATGCCGCCCAGACATTCGCCGCCATCCTGCAAGAGGATCCGCAAAACGCCGCCGCCTATGGTGGCCTTGCGCGTGCACATATCGCGATGGACGATCTCGATCAGGCCGAAGCGATCCTCAATGGCGCCCCCATCGAGATTTCGAAGAAACCCGAACTCGAGGCCGCGCATGCACAGCTTGATCTCGCACGGAAAGCCACCAATGCCGGCCCTGTGGATGAGTTGAAAGCCCGGGTCGAGGCCGACCCCGATAATCACCAGGCCCGGCTCGATCTTGCTCAGGCCCTGCATGCCAAGGGCGAAGTGCAGGAAGCCGTGGACCAGTTGCTCGAATTGTTCCGGCGCGATCGCGAATGGAACGATGGCGCTGCCAAGCAATTGCTTTTCACGATCTTCGACGCCCTCCCGCCTCAGGATCCGATCGCACTCAACGGTCGTCGCAGACTGAGTTCGATGATCTTTGTGTGATGGCACCTGCCGCGCTATGATACCGGCATGAACCCCGATATGGACCTGCCCAGAACGATTCCGGTCTTTCCGCTCACCGGGGCATTGCTTTTGCCACGCGCGCGACTGCCCCTTCACGTATTCGAGCCGCGCTACCTCGCCATGCTCGATGATGCGCTCAAGACGCCCGAGCGGCTCATCGGAATGATCCAGCCGAACGAAGGTCCGGGCCGCGAGGGTCCGGGCCTGATGAAGATCGGCTGCGCGGGCCGGATCACGCAATTCTCGGAAACCGAGGATGGGCGCTACATGATCACGCTTTCCGGCATCTCGCGCTTTCGCGTCCAAAGCGAGGTCGAAGGCTTCACACCCTATCGCCGCGCCAATGTCAGTTGGGACGGCTTCGAGCGCGACCGCGGTCCCATGGATCGCGATCCCGGTTTCGACCGCACGGGATTTCTGGGTCTGCTGGGTCGCTATTTCCAGGCGCGCGGACTTGATACCGATTGGGATACTCTGAAAGATGCCGATGACGAATTCATGATCAATTCACTCTCGATGCTTCTTGATTTCGAACCCGAGGACAAGCAGGCCCTGCTCGAAGCGCCTTCTCTCTCAACCCGGCGTGAAACCCTCGTCACGCTCATCGAGTACGCTCTCCACGGCGGTGACGGCGAGGATCTGATGCAATGACCGACATGCCCAAAAGCGAATTTGACCGTCATATGCTCGAAGCTCTGGTCTGTCCCCGCACGCACAGGCGGTTGGACTACGATGCCGAACGGCAGGAACTGATCAGCAAATCCGCCGGTCTCGCCTATCCGATCCGCGACGGCATCCCCGTGATGCTCATCGACGAAGCGCGCGTGATCGAGCCTTAGGGCGCAACGACCTGGAACTCAACGCATCAATTCAGGCAATTCTCCGGTCAGGCCGGCCGCTTCGCGCAGGAAACCACGGCGAAGTCCGGGCATG
>NZ_JAWLDS010000083.1:0-13975 GCF_041686535.1 Aquicoccus sp.
GATGAATGACACCACCGTGGGCAGGTCGAGCGGCGCAAGCCGCTCTGTTGCAAGCATCCGGTTGACCGCGGCCCTGATGTCCGGTGCGCTGTCGACCAGAGTGCCGTCAAGGTCGAAGACGATGGAAGTCACGCATCCGTCTTCCACTTGATCGAACAGCCCATCGAGGGGATCTGCTCGTCCGGCCCGTGGCCCGTTTCGGCGACACGTTTCATCGCCTCGTAGAGATCGCGCCGCAGGTCCAGCGGCCCGGCCTCGCTGCGGCTGGCATCGAGCCGCCCGCGATACTGCAATTCCCCGTCCGCGTTGAAGCCGAAGAAATCGGGCGTGCAGGCGGCATCATAGGCGCGCGCCACATCCTGCGATTCATCGTAGAGGTAAGGAAAGGGATAGCCCTCTTGCTTCATCTTCTCGAAACTGTCGGCGGGATAGGCCGCGGCGTCGTTCGACGAGATCGCCACCACCCCGATGCCCAGCTTTTCGAGGTCACGCGCATCGCGGATGATCCTGTCCTTCACGGCCTTCACATAGGGGCAGTGATTGCAGATGAACATGATGAGCGTGCCCTTGGGTCCTGACACGTCGGCAAACGAATGGGTCTTTCCATCGACGCCCGGAAGGGAGAAGTCCGGGGCCTTCCATCCGAAATCGCAAACCGGGGGTGTGGCTGCCATGATGCTGCTCCTTATGCTGCTTGCCGTGCGCTCTCGGCGGCGGCACGAATCGCGTGCATGTTATCACCGTAAGCGTCGGGATTCGCGACCGACCCGCCCTTGAACACCGCCGATCCGGCAACGAGGACATCTGCCCCCGCCGCCGCGACCAGCGGTGCGGTCTCCGGCGTCACGCCGCCGTCGATCTGGATATGGATCGGCCGATCGCCGATCATCTGCCGGATCTTGCGGGTTTTCTCGACGCCCGAGTGGATGAACTTCTGCCCGCCAAAGCCGGGGTTCACGGTCATCACCAGCACCATGTCGCACAGGTTGAGCACATCGGCGATCGCTTCGGCCGGGGTGCCGGGGTTGAGGCTGACGCCTGCCATCTTGCCGGTGGCCTTGATCGCCTGCAAGGTGCGGTGGATATGCGGCCCGGCCTCGACATGCGCGGTGATCATGTCGGCGCCTGCTTCGGCATAGGCCTCGATGTAAGGATCGACCGGCGCGATCATCAGGTGCACGTCCATGAAGGTTTTCACATGCGGGCGGAACGCCTTGACCGCGGGCGGGCCGAAGGTGAGGTTCGGCACGAAATGCCCATCCATCACATCGACATGCACCCAGTCGGCCCCCTGCGCCTCGATCGCCTGGATCTCGCGTCCGAAATCGGCGAAATCGGCGCTCAGGATCGAGGGTGCGATCTTGATGGAACGGTCAAAGCTCATGGCCCTTATCTCCTTGTCTGCGGGGCGGGGACTGCGCCCGCCATCTCTCACGGGTCGAGCGACCCGGTCTCATAGCGTCGGGCCATTTCATCCAGTTCGATCACCTTGATCTTGCTGGCATTGCCCGCCGTGCCGAAGCGTTCGAGCCGGTCGGCGCAGAGCTTTTCCATCTCCTCCATCGCGGGGATCATGAACTTGCGCGGGTCGAACTCCCTGGGCTTTTCCTGCGCCACCTTGCGGAAGGTTCCGGTCAGCGCCATGCGGTTGTCGGTGTCGATATTGACCTTGCGCACACCCGACTTGATGCCGCGCTCGATCTCCTCGATGGGCACGCCATAGGTCTGGGGCATCTCGCCGCCATGCGCGTTGATCAGGTCTTGCAGGTATTGCGGCACGCTGGACGAGCCATGCATCACAAGGTGCACGTTCGGAAGCTTGGCGTGAATCTCCTCGATCCGCTTGATTGCCAGGGTCTCGCCGGTGGGTTTCTGGCTGAACTTGTAGGCCCCGTGGCTGGTGCCACAGGCAATGGCCAGCGCGTCCACCCTGGTCAGCTTTACAAACTCCGCCGCCTCGTCGGGGTCGGTCAGAAGCTGATCGTGCGACAGCTTGCCGGTGGCACCCGATCCATCCTCTTCGGCCGCCTCACCGGTTTCCAGTGAGCCCAGAACGCCCAGTTCGCCCTCGACGCTGGCCCCGACCCAATGTGCCATGCGTGCCACGCGCGCGGTGATATCGACGTTGTAGTCCCAATCCGCCGGCGTTTTCATGTCGGCTTCGAGCGATCCATCCATCATCACGCTGGTGAAGCCATGCCTGATCGCCGAAAGGCACGTCGCCTCGTTGTTGCCGTGGTCCTGATGCATGCAGAGCGGGATATGCGGATACATCTCGGACAGGGCCTGGATCATGTGCTTGAGCATGATGTCACCGGCATAGGCGCGTGCCCCGCGGCTGGCCTGCATGATCACCGGCGCGTTCGTCTTGTCGGCCGCGCGCATGATGGCGAGGCCCTGTTCCATGTTGTTGATGTTGAATGCGGGCACGCCATAGCCCTGTTCGGCGGCGTGATCGAGAAGTTGTCTGAGCGTAATGAGTGCCATTGTCTGTCCCTGTCGTCATGCAGCAATTTCGGTCGGCCTTCCCGGAAACGGGCCCCGGGGCCGAGGATACATGGATGAAGCCATCCGTCACACCCGCATGAATTAACGCCGATGCAAGCGTTTCGCCACCGGCAACCGACAGCGCCTCGCCAATTCTTGCCGAATCTGCCGTTGCGGGGCGTTGGCCCCCGGTTCCGGGCGGATGACTCCGGGCAGGCGCGAACGCCCAAATCGCGGGGTGGCGGCTGCGCCAACCGCCCCGGCCCTAGTGTTCCGGCAGGTCGTGATAGCGCGCCACGCGATCGACCAGTTCGGGCGGACCGAAAACAAGGGGCGTGCGCGCGTGCAGCGCCCCGGCGCTCTGGTCGAGGATCGGCGCGCGACCATCCGTGGCCCTGCCCCCGGCCTGTTCGATCAGAAAGGCAATGGGCGCACATTCATAGACCATGCGCAGGCGCCCGTTCCCGTATCCCGGGCGCGCATCGCCGGGATAGAGGAACACGCCGCCCCGGCTCAGGATGCGGTGGGCCTCGGCCACGAGGCTGGCCACCCAGCGCATGTTGTAGTTCCGGTCGGCGGGCCCGGTCTCGCCGGCCAGGCAATCGTCGATGAAGGCACGCACCGGCCGCGACCAATGGCGATAGTTCGAGGCGTTGATCGCGAATTCGCTCGACTTGTCGCCGATGCGCATCCTGTCCCGGGTCAGGATGAACCGGCCGCTTTCGGGATCGAGCGTGAACATCATCGTGCCATCGCCGAATGTCACGACAAGCGCCGTGGACGGTCCGTAGATCACGTATCCGCCTGCCACCTGATCGCGCGCCTTGCGCAGGAAGCTGGCTTCGGCGTCGTCCTCGGCCTCGAAAATCGAGAAGATCGTGCCGATGGAAACATTGACGTCGATATTGGAGGATCCGTCCAGCGGGTCGATGGCCAGCGCGTAGCGGCCCGCGGGGTTCAGTTCCTCGACGTCCTCCTGTTCCTCGCTGGCATAGAAGCGCACATCGGTTGCGGCGAGTGCGTCCATGAACATCTCGTCGGCCATGACGTCGAGCGCCTTTTGCTGGTCGCCATCGGTGTTCTCTCCGACCCCGGCACCCAGCGCCCCGGCCAGCGGGCCCCTGGCGATGATCCGGGCCACGTCGCGCGACACCGTGCAGAGCGCCGAGACGATCGGCAAGAGCCCGGCCGGAATCCGATCCGATGAAATGATCTCGGCAGCATCCGTCATCTTTCCCTCCGTCACCTGCTTTCCGGGTTGCTCGCGGTCGGTATTTCAGAAAGGGCGCGTCGATGGAACTCCATAATGGAAATGCCGGGCCAGTCCGGACCCGCGCGCCCGACCTTTGGCGGCGAACGCGAAGTCGCGCGCCATGCCCCGGCCCGGGCGACGCACCGGTTTACGGAACGAGCACGATCTTGCCCGTGGCGCCGCGCCCCAGCACCCGTTCAAGGACCTTGGGCGCGTCCTTCAGCGGGTAGCGCCCCTCGATCATGGGCTTCACCTTGCCCTCGGCATACCAGCCGAACAGCTCTTTCATGTTGTCGGCATAGACCTCGGGTTCATGCATGGTGAAGTTGCCCCAGAATACGCCGACAACGCTGTATTCCTTGACCAGGGTGAGGTTGACGGGAAGTTTCGGGATCTCGCCCCCGGCAAAGCCGATGACCAGAAGGCGACCGTTGCGGCCCATGAACCGGCTGGCCGCGTGAAAGGCATCGCCGCCCACCACGTCATAGCAGACATCCGCCCCCTTGCCGCCGGTCAGTTTCTTGACCTCGTCCTTGAGGTTGTCATAGCCGATCACCTCGTCCGCGCCGGCCTCTTGCGCCAGCTTGCGTTTCTCTTCGCTCGAGGCCACGCCGATCACCCGTGCGCCCATGATCTTGCCGATCTGTACCGCCGCGATCCCGGTCGCGCCGGATGCACCGAACACCACGAGTGTTTCGCCGGGCTGCAAATTCGCCCGTTGCTTGAGCGCATGGTGCGAGGTGCCATAGGCCACCATGAGGGCGCAGGCATCGGCCGCATCCATGCCCTGTGGCATCACGAAGCACTGGTTGGCCGGCATCGTCACCTTCTCGGCATAGCATCCGAGCCCGCCCTTGCCGGCGACGCGATCCCCGGGTTTGAATCCGCTCACACCCTCGCCCACGGTTTGGACCGTGCCGGCCGCTTCCATCCCCGGGGTGAATGGGGTTTCGGGTTTCATCTGGTAAAGCCCCTGCACCAGGAGCCCGTCCGGATAATTCACGCCCGCGGCCTCGACCTTGATCAGGATCTCGCCCTTGCCGGGTTCTGGGTCGGGCAACTCGCCGTATTCGAGATCGTCGAGTGGTCCGAATGCCCTGCAGATGATCGCCTTCATGTGCCTTGTCTCCCTGTCGCCCCTGTTACGCCCGATCCAGCCTAGGCAGCCCGGGGTATACGCGACAACCCCCGCGCCCTGCAAATGCCGGAACGTCATCAAATGCCGGAACGTCATTTTCCGCAATTTCCGCGGCTGCCTTGAATTTGCTTTCGAATCCCCCTTGTTGGGCCTAGTTTCGCGAAACGACGTAAACAGGGAGAGAGAACCCCATGCTTGGCATGATGATGCAGCGCCCATTGCTGATCAGTGACATACTGACCTACGCCGCCGAAATGCACCCCGATGGCGAGATCGTTTCCGCCCGCACGGAAGGTGACATCCACCGCCAGACCTATGCCCAGACCGCAGGTCGCGTGGCGCAGCTGGCCAACGCGCTGGGTGCGCGCGGTATCGAGATCGGGGATCGCGTGGCGACGCTTGCCTGGAACGGCTATCGCCATTTCGAGCTTTATTACGCCGTGTCCGGGATGGGTGCGATCTGTCATACCATCAACCCGCGGCTGTCGGCCGAACAGCTGATCTATATCGTGAATCACGCCGAAGACAGGATGTTGTTCGTCGACACGACCTTCGTTCCGATCCTGGAGGCGGTGAAAGAGCATCTGCCCTCGGACATGACCTATGTCATCATGACCGACCGGGCGCATATGCCCGAGAACAGCCTGAATGCGCTGTGCTACGAGGAAATTCTGGCCGAGCAGCCGGATACGATTCAATGGCCCGAGCTTGACGAGAACACCGCCGCGGGCCTGTGTTATACCTCGGGCACGACGGGCCATCCCAAGGGCGCGCTCTATTCCAACCGCTCGACCGTGCTTCACGCGCTTTACGTCGCGATGGCCTTGGGCGTCAGCCTTCCGCAAGAGTCCAAGATCCTGCCCGTGGTTCCGCTCTTTCACGTGAACGCATGGGGGCTGCCCTATTTTGCACCGTTGATGGGCCATTCGCTGATCATGCCGGGCGGGGCGCTTGATGGGCCGTCGCTGTTCAAGCTGATGGACAGCGAAGGGGTCAATTCGGCCTGGGGTGTTCCGACCGTCTGGATGGGCCTGATGGGCGAGATCAAGAACCAGGGCCGCAAGCCCGAGGGCTTTGGCCACGTGGTTGTCGGCGGTTCCGCGGCGCCGCGCTCGATGATCGAGAATTTCGAGAAGATGGATGTGTCGGTGGTTCACGCCTGGGGCATGACCGAGATGTCGCCCATCGGAACGCATGGCACCATGCCGAAATGGGTCGAAGACCTTCCTTTCGAGCAGATGATCGACAAGAAGGCGACGCAGGGGCGCCGCGTTTTCGGTGTCGAACTCAAGATCGTGGACGAAGAGGGCAATCGCCTGCCGCATGATGGCAAATCCGCCGGGGAACTTTACGTGCGGGGCAATGCCATCATCTCGGGGTACTTCAAGAACGAGGAAGCCAGCAAGGAGGCGATGGACGCAGAGGGCTGGTTCGGGACGGGTGACATTGCCACGATCACGCCCGACGGGTTCCTGTGCATTCAGGACCGCGCCAAGGACCTTGTGAAATCCGGCGGCGAGTGGATTTCCTCGATCGACCTGGAAAATGCGGCGATGTCGCATCCCGGCATCGCCAACGCGGCCGTGATCGCAGTGCCGCATCCGAAATGGGACGAGCGGCCGGTTCTTGTCGCCGTTGCGGCGGGTGAGGAGAAGCCGGGGCTCGACGAGCTTCATGCCCACATGTCCGAGCATTTCGCCAAGTGGCAATTGCCGGACGACGTGATCTGGGTTGACGAATTGCCGCTGACGGCCACCGGCAAGGTGTCGAAACTGACGCTGCGCAACAACCTGGGCGATTACCAGCTTCCAGACCTGCGCTGAACGGCAAGCGGTGCCGGGCCCCGAACGTGGCGGGCCCGGCGGACGCGGATGGCTGGACCTGGCTCAGACGGCCCTGAACGCGTCGATCTCGGGCAGGTAATGTTCGACCAGCCCCTCGCCGATGTCGTGCCAAAGCCCGTGCAGCGAAAGGTGATTGGATTCGACCTCGCCTTTCACGAAAGGGAAGGTCATCAGGTTTTCGAGCGACACCAGAACGGCCTGTTTTTCAAGGGCCTGCATGCGTTCCTGCTCCGGCATGTCCTTGATCCGTTCATAGCCCGGGCGCAGTATGTCGAGCCAGCGACCCAGAAAACTGGTCTTTTCCTCGAGCTCCGGCGCGTGGCCTGCGCACATGTCGTGGCAGCCCTTTGCGCCCCCGCAACTGGAATGTCCGATGACGATGACATGCGCGACCTTGAGGGCGGTCACGGCAAATTCGACGGCGGCGGAGGTGCCGTGCTGCTGGCCGTCGGGCTGATAGGGCGGGACGAGGTTGGCGATGTTGCGATGAATGAAGAACTCGCCCTGGTCGGCGCCGAAGATCGACGTGACATGCACCCGCGAGTCACAGCATGAAATGACCATCGCGCGGGGGTGCTGACCTTCGTCCGCGAGGCGGTGATACCATGCCGCGTTGTCCTTGTAGGTCGTTGCCTTCCAACCGTGGTAACGATTGGCGAGGTAAGACGGCAAAGGCTTCGCATTGTGCATAAGGGCGTCCATGCAGAGTTGATCCTGGAAGTCGTTCCTGCGTTCAATAGTCGGTATTCTTGAAGAATTCGAGGGAAATCGCGGGGTGGGATAAACCTTTTGGGAACCGCGAACGCGCATCTTTTCCGCACGCCGTGGGGGCGTGGAAGAATGAGGGTGAGATGTTGGAAATGGTTGCGGTTCTGGCAAGGAATGAGGCGATTCAACTGGATTCCGAGAAATTGGCCGACCTTTATCGCCAGCTTGGCGACAATGCCGCGGAGGATGTGGTCTGTCGTGCGATGGAAGAGCTTGCGCTGCGCCTTGCGCATACCGAAAAGCTCCATCGCGGGCAGGATCGTCAGAAAATGCGCAAGAGCGCGCGCCTGATCATCGCCATAGCCGAGCAGGTGGGCATGGAGCTCCTGGCAAGGGTTGCGGGTGATGTGACGGTCTGTATCGACCAGCGGGACGAGGCTGCGCTGGCCGCGGTCCTGTCGCGGCTCGTCCGGATCGGCGAGCGTTCCCTGACCGAGGTCTGGGATTTGCGGGATCTTTCGATCTGAGCGATTGCAAGGCTTGCAGGCAGACTGGAAGGGGATAGGCTGGCCGCTGAGTCCCTGACCAAGGAGTGCCATCATGCCCATGAGTTTCGCAACCGATCACGGCGACGCCATTCCCCTGCACGTGGTTGAGCGGGATGCACTGGCGGGCTGGTTGAGCGAACAGCCGCCGCGCGCCGCGACATGGGTGCAGGCCACCGGGTTCAAGGCGGAACTGGGGCAGGTCGCGATCGTTCCGGCCGAGGATGGCGGCATCGGCGCCGCAGCCGTTGGTTACGGGGATGCGGCTGCGCGCAGGCGGGGCCGGTTTCACCTTGCCGGGGCCGCGGCGAAACTGCCCGAGGGGAGTTACAGGCTTGTAACCGACCTGGAGGGTGAGGCACTGGAGACCGAGGCACTGGGGTGGCTGTTGGGGGCCTATGTTTTCGACCGCTATGCCAAGGCCAGTGGCACGAAGGCGCGGCTGGTGGCACCCGCAGGGATGGACGCCGGGCGCGTCGAGACCATCGCCGAGGGCGAGGCGCTGACCCGTGACCTGATCAATACGCCCGCCAGTGACATGGGGCCGGTCGCGCTCGAAGCGGCCTGTGTCGATCTGGCGGGCAAGCATGGCGCCAGCATCGACGTGATCCGTGGCGAGGCTCTTGTCGAGCAGAATTTCCCGATGATTCATGCGGTTGGCCGGGCCAGCGATCAGGCGCCGCGCCTCATTGACATGCGCTGGGGCGATGCGGGGCCGAAACTGACGCTTGTCGGCAAGGGCGTGTGTTTCGACACCGGCGGGCTCAACCTCAAGCCCGGCGCGTCGATGGGATTGATGAAAAAGGACATGGGCGGGGCGGCCACGGTGATGGGGCTGGCGCAGATGATCATGGCGCTGGGCCTGCCGGTGCAGTTGCGGGTTTTGATCCCGGCGGTCGAGAACGCGGTGAGCAGCAACAGTTTCCGCCCCGGTGACATCCTGACCAGTCGCAAGGGGCTCACGGTCGAGATCAACAATACCGACGCCGAGGGGCGGCTGGTGCTGGCAGATGCGCTGGCCCTTGCCAGCGAAGAGTCGCCAGACGTGTTGTTGTCGATGGCGACGTTGACCGGCGCGGCCCGGGTGGCGGTGGGGCCGGATCTGGCACCCTATTACAGCGATGACAATGCCATGGCCGCGGCGCTGGATGCGGCGGCGCGCAAGGTGGCCGATCCGGTCTGGCGGATGCCGTTCTGGACTCCCTATGAATCGATGATTGAACCGGGGATTGCGGACCTTGACAATGCGCCGTCGGGCGGGTTCGCCGGGTCGATCACCGCGGCGCTTTTCCTGCGAAGATTTGCCGGTGAAACAACACGTTACACGCATTTCGACATTTTTGGATGGAACCCCACCGCGGCCCCTGGGCGGCCCAAGGGCGGGGTCGGCATGGGCGCGCGCGCGGTGCTGGACGCGCTGCCCGGGGTTCTGGGCCTGTGATGGAGCAGCGGCAGGTCGCGGTTCCGGTGGCCGATCTGCTCGATGCGCCGGAAGGCGAGCGCGCGCGGCAGGTGGTGATGGGCCAGCATGTCGAGATTCTGGGGAATGGCGACGGCTGGTGCCATGTGCGGGCGCTGGCGGACGGGTATGTCGGATACCTGTGCAGCAGCATGCTCGGCAAGGCCGAGGAGGTGACGCATCGGGTCACGGCGCGGAGCACGCATATCTATCCCGAAGCCGACTTCAAGGTGCGCGAAATCGCGGCGCTGAGTCATGGCAGCCGCTTTACCGTGCTGCGCGAGGTGGGGCGTTTTTTCGCGGCACCGCAAGGGTTTGTGCCAAAGGCGCATGTTGCGCCGCTCAATCCGCCCGAACGTGATCCGGTGACGGTGGCGGCCCGGTTCGAGGGGACGCCCTATCTCTGGGGGGGCAATTCGGGTTTCGGTATCGACTGTTCCGGACTGGTGCAGGCGGCGTGTCTGGCTTGCGGGATCGACTGCCCGGGGGATAGCGGGATGCAGGCCGAGGCGCTGGGCCGGGAGATCGGGCCGGGCGAGGCGTTGCGGCGCAACGACCTGTTGTTCTGGAAGGGGCATGTCGCCTGGGTGGTGGACGAAGCGACCCTTTTGCATGCCAACGTGTTTCACATGGCGGTGGCCTTCGAGGGGTTGGGCGAGGCGATCACCCGTATCGAGGCGCAGGGCGATGGGCCCGTTACCGTACGGAAAAGATTGGAGATTTTCGAATGAGCGATGCGTTTTTCCATCCCGTAAGCGGTTTCGATCTGCCGCGTTTCGCAGGCATTCCGACCTTCATGCGGCTGCCGCATGTGCCACACGGACATGCGCATTTCGAGGAGGTCGAAATCGGCCTTGTCGGCGTGCCGTGGGACAGTGGCACGACAAACCGGCCGGGGCCACGCCATGGGCCGCGACAGTTGCGCGATGCATCAACGATGATCCGGGCACAGCATCCGCTGTCCGGTCTGCGCCCCTTCGAGGCGGTCAATTGTGCCGATCTGGGTGATGTGGGGCCCAACCCGGCGGATATTTCCGAATCGATGGAGAGGATAACAACCTTTTATGACCGGATCCTTGACGCCGGGATCGTGCCCCTGACCGCGGGGGGCGACCATCTGACGAGCCTGCCGATCCTGCGCGCGGTGGCTAGGGAGAAACCGGTGGGGCTGGTGCAGTTCGACAGCCATACCGACCTTTATCGCGGCTATTTCGGGGGCACGATGTATACCCACGGCACCCCGTTCCGCCGCGCGGTCGAAGAGGGGCTGCTCGATCCCAAGCGCATGGTCCAGGTCGGCATCCGGGGCACGATGTATGACAGCGAGGACATGGATTTCGCCCGTGCCAACGGTATCCGCATCATCACGGTAGACGAATTTTTCGCCCGTGATATCAATGATGTAATGCGCGAGGTGCGCGAGGTTGCGGGGACCGGCCCGACCTATGTGACCTATGATATCGACTTTGTCGATCCGACCTTCGCGCCGGGGACCGGAACGCCCGAAGTGGGCGGGCCGAATTCCTACCAGGCGCTGCAGGTGGTGCGTGGCCTGGAGGGGCTTGATATCGTGGGGGCGGACATGGTCGAGGTCTCGCCGCCCTTTGACGCATCGGGCGGAACGGCGTTCCTTGGCGTGTCGATCATGTTCGAGCTGCTGTGCCAGATCGTGCAATCGCGGCAGAAAGGTTAACGCCGCAACAGGGCCGGAATCCGGGGGGTGACTTTCGGCTGCTGCCCGGCTGCCAGGCGTATGACATGCGCAAGGGCGTGGTTGCGGGTTGGAGGACGTTAACGGGGCGTTCGATACCGGGTTTGCGCGGCCTTGCGGCGCGGTGCATGGTCGGGGCCGAGGATGAGTATTTGTGCCAAGAAAGAGGGCAGGGGGCCTGATCCTTGCCTGAGACGCGGCGCGATCGAATGAGGGAGGAAGCACATGTCCAATGATCCCCTGCTGCAACCCTATCGGCTGGGTCATCTCACGCTGAAGAACCGGATCATGACCACGGCGCATGAACCGGCCTATGCCGAGGACGGAATGCCCAAGGCGCGCTACCGGGCCTATCACGAGGCGCGGGCGAGGGCGGGGCTTGCGCTGGCGATGACGGCCGGCTCGGCCAGCGTGAGCCGCGACAGCCCGCCCGCGTTCAACAATATCCTCGCGTGGAAGGACGAGGTCGTGCCGTGGCTGCGCGAGTTGACCGACGCGCTGCACGCGCATGGCTGTGCGGTGATGATCCAGCTCACTCACCTCGGTCGCAGGACCGGCTGGAACAAGGGCGACTGGCTGCCCTCGCTCGCACCGGGGCCGCACAAGGAACCGGCGCATCGCGCCTTTCCCAAGGTGATGGAGGATTGGGACATCGCCCGGGTGATCGGCGATTTCGCCGATGCTGCCGAGCGGATGAAGGCGGGCGGCATGGACGGGATCGAGCTTGAAGCCTATGGCCATCTGCTCGAACAGTTCTGGTCGCCGCTGACCAACCGGCTCGAGGGGGAATACGGGCTGGGTGGTATCGAAAGCCGCATCCGCTTCTCGATGGAGGTGGTCGAGGCGATCCGAAAGCGGGTGGGCCCCGATTTCCTGATCGGGCTGCGCTATACCGCGGACGAGGATGCGCCGGGAGGCACCACGCCCGAGGAGGGGCTGGAGATCGCACGGGCGTTCCGCGACAGCGGGATGGTCGATTTCCTCAACGTGATCCGGGGCCGGGTGCATACCGACCCGGCCCTGACCAGGGTGATCCCGGTGCAGGGCATGAAAAGCGCGCCGCATCTCGATTTCGCCGGGCGGGTGCGGGCCGAGATCGGGATGCCCACCTTCCACGCCGCGCGCATCCCCGACGTGGCCACCGCGCGGCACGCGGTTCAGGCGGGCCTTCTCGACATGGTGGGGATGACGCGGGCGCACATGGCTGACCCGCTGATCGTGCAGAAGATCAGGGAGGGCCGCGAGGATGACATCCGACCCTGTGTCGGCGCGACCTATTGCCTTGACCGGATCTACGAGGGCGGCGAGGCGCTCTGCATCCACAACGCCGCCACGGGGCGCGAATTGTCGATGCCGCAGGTGATCGCACCCGCGCAGACGCGCCGCCGTGTCGTCGTCGTGGGGGCCGGGCCGGGGGGATTGGAAGCCGCGCGGGTGGCGGCGGGGCGCGGTCACGAGGTGACTGTCATCGAGGCCCAGCCGGACCCCGGCGGACAGGTGCGCCTCTTGGCCCGACACCCACGGCGGCGCGAGATGATCGGGATCATCGACTGGCGCATGGCGCAATGCGCGGCGCGCGATGTGGCGTTCCGGTTCAACACATGGGCCGAGGCCGAAGACGTCACGGCGCTTGACCCCGACGTGGTGGTGGTGGCGACGGGGGGGCTGCCGAATACCGTCCTGCTCGAACAGCGAGAGGAACAGGATCTGGCCGTGACCGCCTGGGACGTGATTTCCGGTGACGTGAAACCGGCCGGGCGGGTTCTGGTCTTCGACGAGAGCGGGGATGCACCGGGACTGATGGCGGCCGAGATCGCGGCTGAGGCGGGGGCCGAGGTCGAGGTGATGACCCCTGACCGGATCTTCGCGCCCGAGATCATGGGCATGAACCTGTCGCCCTATCTGGCGGCGCTGCAGCCGAGGGGCGCTGTTCTGACCGTGGCGCGGCGGCTTTTGGGGATCGCGCGGGATGGCAACCGCCTGCGCGCGCGGATCGGCACGGACTACAGCGATTTCACCGAGGAGCGGTACTTTGACCAGGTGGTGGTGAATTACGGCACCCTGCCGATGGACGCGCTCTACCATGATCTCAAACCGATGAGCCGCAACCTCGGCGCGGTGGATTACGAGGCGCTGGTCGCCGGAACGCCGCAGGTGGTCGAGCGTAACCCGCAGGGACGGTTCCGCCTCTACCGGATCGGCGACGCGGTCAGCGCGCGCAACATACACGCGGCGGTTTACGATGCGTTGCGGTTGGTGAAAGACATCTGAATGGCGGCACATGGGGTGCGGCCCTGAAAGGGAGGTGCAACGATGCTTGCGGTGATATTCGAACTCTGGCCCGCCGAGGGGCGCAAGGAGGATTACCTCGATCTGGCCGCGGCGCTGCGCGACGAGCTCAAGCGCCAGGAGGGGTTCATCTCGATCGAACGGTTCGAGAGCCTGAGCGAGCCGGGCAAGCTCCTGTCGGTGTCGTTCTGGCGCGACGAGGAAAGCCTTGCGGCGTGGCGCAATCGCCCGCACCACCGTGACGCGCAAAGCGCGGGTCGGGCCGGGGTTCTGGCCGACTATCGTTTGCGGGTGGCGCATGTGCTGCGCGACTACGGCATGAACGAACGCGAAGAGGCCCCGTCTGACAGTCGCACGGCCCATGACGGGCCCGCGTAGAAAAGGCCGGACGGGTGCCTTCATCCCCTTGCCAAAGCGGGCGGCATTCTGTAATCGGCATCGACACGGACGGAGTGTAGCTCAGCCTGGTAGAGCACTGTCTTCGGGAGGCAGGGGCCGGAGGTTCGAATCCTCTCACTCCGACCAATATTTTCAATGACTTA
>NZ_JAWLDS010000084.1:0-13506 GCF_041686535.1 Aquicoccus sp.
ACTTTTGCTTCTGCGTGGTGCCCGGCGTCCGCGTCCCCCTCCGAAAGGGCATCGGCCCTTCCGGGGCGGTGGCGGCGATTCAGGGTTGATCCCCCCCCATGCCGCCATTAGGAAGGCGCAAATTTCGTCAGGCTGCCGCACGGGCGGCCTGTTAAGCTCATGCGAGGAAGCACATGCAAGTCACCGAGACCCTGAACGAAGGCCTCAAGCGCGCCTATCAACTCATGCTCACGGCGCAGGAACTGGACGACAAGGTCAACCAGAAACTCGCCGAAGCCCAGCCCGAAGTCGAGATGAAGGGGTTTCGCAAGGGCAAGGTGCCGATGGCGCTCTTGAAAAAGCAGTTCGGTCAGCGGATCCTTGGCGAAGCCATGCAGGAGTCGATCGACGAAGCGATGGGCCAGCATTTCGAGGAGACCGGCGACCGCCCCGCGGTTCAGCCGAAGATCGAGATGGTCGATGGCGAGAACTGGAAAGAGGGCGACGACGTGACCGTCGAGATGTCCTACGAGGCGCTGCCCGAGATTCCCGAGGTCGATCTCAAGGCGATCACGCTTGAAAAGATGGTTGTCAAGGCCGGCGAGGACGAGGTGAACGAGGCGCTGGAGAACCTCGCCGAGACGGCACAGGATTTCGAGCCGCGCAAGAAGGGCGCCAAGGCCAAGGACGGCGACCAGGTGGTCTTTGACTTTGTCGGTCGCGTTGATGGCGAAGCCTTCGAGGGCGGGTCGGCCGAGGATTACCCGCTGGTCCTGGGATCGGGGTCGTTCATCCCCGGCTTCGAGGAGCAACTGTTCGGCGTCAAGGCCGGCGAAGAGATCGACGTGACGGTGAATTTTCCCGAGGATTACCAGGCCGAGCACCTGGCCGGGAAAGAGGCCGTGTTCTCCTGCACCGTGAAAGAGGTGAAGGCGCCGAAAAAGGCCGAGATCAACGACGAGCTGGCGCAGAAATTCGGCGCCGAGGACCTGGCCGCGCTCAAGGCCGACGTGGCCAAGCGGCTGGAAGATGAATATGCCGGGGCGGCCCGCGCGGTGATGAAACGCGCGCTGCTTGATGCGCTCGATGAAGCGGTGAGCTTTGATCTGCCGCCGAGCCTCGTCGAGGCCGAGGCCAAGCAGATCGCGCATCAGCTCTGGCACGAGGAAAACCCGGATGTGCAGGGCCATGACCATCCCGAGATCGAACCCACCGACGAGCACACCAAGCTGGCCGAGCGCCGGGTGCGCCTTGGCCTGTTGCTGGCCGAGCTCGGTCAGAAGGCCGAGGTCGAGGTGACCGATGCCGAGATGACCCAGGCAATCATGAACCAGGCGCGGCAATACCCGGGCCAGGAGCGCCAGTTCTTTGAGTTCATCCAGCAGAACCAGCAGATGCAGCAGCAACTGCGCGCGCCGATCTTCGAGGACAAGGTTGTCGACTATGCCTTCGAGCTGGCCACGGTGAACGAGAAAGAAGTCACCAAGGACGAGCTGCAAAAGGCCGTCGAGGCGTTGGACGACGAATAAGCCCGGCCCGCCGGCGGGCAGAAAGATTGAGGGCCGTCCCGCGGGGCGGCCCTTTTCTGTTTTTCCCACCATGAAAGGGGCAGGGCGGTCGCTCGTTGTCCAACCTGCTGTTCGTTCTTGGGAAAAATACCCAAAACCCGGGCCGTGCCGCGCGCGCCGGGGGCGGGGTGCTCAACAGGTCAGACCCGGGCCTGTCGCTCCAGTTCCGTTGCGAGATCGCCGTAACCGGTGAAGCGGCGTTCGAAGTCGAGCCCCAACCGGGTGGCGGCCTCGCGTGCCTTTCGGGTGAGCGCGTCATCCTCGCTCTGGGCGAGATAGACCAGCTTCTCGTAATGGCCGAAATAGGTGTCGAGCAATTGCGGGTGGCGGTCGAGGCCGAGCGGCTTCCACACGAAGGCGTCGAACTGGCGGGCGAGGAAATCGGTGAGGTAGAAGGTCGTGATCTCGTCTTCTGCGCGGATGGCAAAGGTGATGTTGCCTTCAAAAAACGAATAGCAATGCGGCCCCGGGATCATTCCGACGCCGAGTTCCTTGCACTTTTCGAACAATTGTCCGCCGGTGCCGCAATCGGCGTAGACGACGAAAATCCGGTCGTACCGGTCGCGATATTCCTCGACCGTTTCGGCCACCCGCTCGGTGATGCGATCGGGCGTGTTGTGCAGGATCGCGGGCAGGCAGATCAGATCGACGTGATCCCAGCCGTTGATTTCTTTCAGCGCGATGATCTCGCGCGCGAGCGCCCCGCAGGCGACCAGCAGCAACCGTGCCCTTTCACCCTGAAGGGCGAGGCCGGAGTCGGTGAGGGTCTGATCGTCGGGTATCATGGCAAACTGCGGTGCATTGCGCGCCGCCTAGATCGTTGCGCCCTGGTTGTGCTTGCGCGATACGAGGGTCTTGGCGGTTTCGACCGCAACGGCCGCATCGCGGCAATAGGCATCCGCGCCGATCGCCTTGCCGAATTCCTCGTTCAGCGGGGCGCCGCCCACGAGCACGATGTAATCATCACGCTTGCCCTGCTCAACCATCGTGTCGATCACCACCTTCATGTAGGGCATGGTCGTGGTCAACAGGGCCGACATGCCCAGAATGTCGGGCTGTTCGGTCTCGAGAGCTTCGAGATAGGCTTCGACCGCGTTGTTGATCCCGAGATCGACGACTTCGAACCCGGCGCCCTCCATCATCATCGAGACGAGGTTCTTGCCGATGTCGTGGATGTCGCCCTTGACCGTGCCGATCACCATCTTGCCCATGCGCGGTGCGCCGGTTTCGGCCAGGAGCGGCTTGAGGATATACATGCCGCCCTTCATAGCGTTGGCGGCGAGCAGCACCTCGGGGACAAAGAGGATGCCGTCGCGAAAATCGTCACCGACGATCTTCATGCCGCCGACCAGTGCCTCGGTCAGGATCTTGTAGGGGCTCCAGCCGCGTTCGAGAAGGATGTTCACGCCTTCCTCGATCTCTTCCTTGAGCCCGTCGTAGAGGTCGTCGAACATCTGAGCGACGAGTTCCTCGTCGTCGAGTTCGCTGAGGATGATGTCTTCTTCTTCCTCGGACATGGGTCTTTCCTTTGTCATTGGGCGCCGCAGCGGTGCGGACGGCCGGGGTTTCCCGATGCTATTGCCGGAATGCCGAAGTTGGACTGTCCGAATTGCGACATGCGCGGCACTTTGACCGACCTATAGCCTGAAATCAGCGTGAAATCCCGTGTGATCGGGGCGAAAAATCTGCATGTGGATCATGAGGTTCATTGTAAGTGTTCATATTTTGTTCTATGTATCGGCGCCATGGACGAGCATGGCGACATCATCGACGCATCGCGCCGGCGCGGGCGCGGCGCGCTGTCCAACGTGGCGGGGCGGTTTGAACGCCTTGCGCGGGTGGAGGCCGGCGACGGCTGGGACATGCCGGAGGCGAGGGCGGGCGTCGAGACGGAGTTGCGAGACGAGTCGGCGGGGAAAATCATCACCTACAACCGCTCACCCGACCTGCCCTTTGATCGGTCGATCAACCCTTACCGGGGTTGCGAACACGGCTGTGTCTACTGCTTCGCCCGGCCCAGCCATGCCTATCTGGGCCTGTCTCCGGGGCTCGATTTCGAGACGCGGCTTGTGGCCAAGAAGAATGCGCCCGACCTGCTGGTGCGGGAACTGGCGGCGCGGGCCTATCGTGTGGCACCGATCGCGATCGGGACCAATACCGACCCTTATCAGCCGGTTGAAAAGGCGCGGGAAATCATGCGCCGCTGTCTCGAAGTGTTGCGCGATTTCCGGCATCCGGTGGCGATTGTCACCAAGGGTACGCTGATCGAGCGCGACATCGACATCCTGGGCCCGATGGCGCGCGACGGGCTTGTGCGGGTGGGCGTGTCGGTGACGACGCTGGACAATGATGTCGCGCGACGGATGGAGCCGCGGGTGCCGCGCCCGGCGCGTCGGCTGGCGGTGATCAGACGCCTGACCGAAGCGGGCATTCCGGTGCGGATCATGGTGTCGCCGGTGGTGCCGGGGCTGACCGATTACGAGATCGACGCGATCCTCGCGGCGGCGCGGGATGCGGGGGCGGATGCGGCGAGCTGGATCATGCTGCGCCTGCCGCGCGAGGTATCGCCTCTGGTGCAGGAATGGCTGCAAGAGCATCAGCCGGGCCGGGCGGCCAAGGTCATGGCGCGGCTGCGCGAGATGCACGGCGGCAAGGATTACGATTCGCGCTGGGGTCATCGGATGCGGGGCGAGGGGCCGCATGCGCGGATGATCGGCGCGCGATTCAAGGCGGCGGTGCGGCGGCTGGGGCTGGCCGAGCAGCAACCGGCCTTGCGTTGCGATCTCTTTCGGATGCCGCCGCGCGTAGGCGATCAGTTGCGGTTGTTCTGAGCGCCGAGCCAGTCGCGAATTGTCCGGGCGACGGTTTCGGGTTTCTGGTGACAGACCCAGTGGTCGGCGCCGTCGATCGTCACGCGGGTGAGGTCGGGGGCATAGTCTTCCAGCCCCGCGGTCGTCTCGGGCAGGAGCGCGCTGTCACCCGCGCCCCAGATGAGCAGGTGCGGCTGGGGCACCATGAGCCGCTCGCGGGGCAACTCGGGCAGGTCGGTGATGGGCTCTCCGGGTTTGGCCACGCGCAGGGGCGAGGCGCGATACCAGTTGATCATGCCGCGCAGCCGCTCGGGGCCTGACCATGCCTGTTTATAGGCGGTGAGGCGGTCGCCGGAAAGCCAGGAGAGGTCCATCTTTGCGGAAAAGAGAGCGAGCAGTTTCTCGAAATCGTTTTCGGCAAGCGCGTCTTCGGACCCGTCTCGGCGCAGGTAGTGGATGTATTGCGACGCCTCGGTCTGGGCACCGCCCGCGGCGATGGCGCGCTGGAACGGGGCGGGGTGGACGCCGTTGATGATGATGAGCCGCGAGACCAGCTCGGGTTTCATCATGGCCAGGCCATAGGCCACCGCGGCGCCCCAGTCATGGCCCAGCACGGTGCAGGGGGCGATACCGAGGGTCTCGATGAGTGCGGCCATGTCGCCCACGAGCTTCGAGGCTGCGTAGTCGCCCACGTCCTGCGGTGCCCAGCTTTGCCCATAGCCACGCTGATCGGGGGCGATCAGGTGGAAGCCTGCGAGATGCGGGGCAAGGTCGGCCCAGGCGCCGCCATACTCGGGAAAGCCGTGCAGGCAGAGTATGACGGGCTGGCCGGGTTCGCCCCATTCGTGGAGGTGGAAGCCATGACCGTTCAGCGTTATGTCGCGCTCGCGCGGGGCCGGTGCCATCATTCGCCCTTGCCCCGGGATTCGAACCGCAGCCCGGCGGCCGTGCGCGGTGCGAAGCCTGTCCAATAGTTGTGCTCGGGTTCGGGGCTGCCGTCATCGTTCAACGCATGCACCCCGTCCTCGGCATATTCCACCAGATCGAAGAAACGTGCAGCCTCGGAATCGTCGCGCAGGTGCAGGTCCATGAAGGCGGTGGCGAAATGCTGGGCGATGTTGTTCATGCGCGCGGTGTCCCAGACGGCGTCGGCGTAATGGTCGAACGGGGTGAAATCGAGATGCGGCGAGGGCTGATAGCTCTCGACGGGGGCGGGAATGGGCGCGGCGGCGTTGTGATTGGCGCCGATGAAGGTCAAGAGGTGCCGGTCGGTGCCGGTGGCCTGCTCGAAAATCTGGCGCATGGCGGGATAGCTTGACACGTCATCGACCGAGCCGGCCATGATCAGCGTTGGCTTGCGCAGCCCGGCCAGTCCGGCTTCGTCCCAGAACGCCTGATTCTTGCCCCAGGGTCCGATCGCGATGAGCGCCTGGACCCGATCATCGATCAGCGCGTCGTGGCTTTCGGTGCCGGCCATGTTCGCGGCGAGAAGGCCCCTGGGTGTGCCCCAATCGTAATCGACGGCCTGTTGCGTGACACCCGCGCCGCCGAAGATCAGCGCGCCGTAGCCGCCCATGGAATACCCGATCACGCCGGCGGTGTCGGCATCGGTGATCTGGCCCAGCGGGTCATCGAGCCCGGCCATGAAATCGATCACGGCCTTCTGGTCCCATGGCCGGTGATAGAGGGTCGAGCCGAAAGCGGACTGATCGGAATAGGTGCTGTCCGTGTGATCGACCGACACGGTGACGTAGCCCTTGGACGCCAGGTTCTCGCCCAGATGCGACATCAGGAAGCGATTGCCGGGATAGCCGTGGCTGATCACCACGAGCGGAAAGCGGCCATCGGCGGGGGCGGCGTCGCGCGCGGCGCGGCCATGCAGGGTTGTCGCGGTCTCGCCGTCGCGGATCACCGTGTCATAGGTGGTGCCGGGCTCGGTGCCCTGTGCCGCCGGATACCAGATTTCCACCGTGAGCGGGCGGTCGTAGGACGGCGTTGCGTCCTCGGTCACGTTGAGGATGTCGATGCGATCCGACACCGTGAATTGGCGTTCCTGCACACCGACGGGGAAAGCCCCGAAGGCGGCAAGTTCCGGCGCGTCGGGGCGGACCGTGTCGATGCGGTTCTCGGCCAGGGCCGAGCCGGTCCCGAGAACCAGGGCCAGCGTTGTGGTGGTCAGGGTGTTCATCTGCGTTTCCTCCTGGTGTGGATCCCCCATCATGACACAGAATTCATGACAGCCCCGCAACCCTTGGTGCCGTTCCGTTGCGTCATGCCCGGAATTGACAGGGATCAAGGCGTTGTGCGCGCTCATTTGCTAACATGTGAAGTGTTGAGAGAGGGAGGCAGATAGAATGAAAAAACCTGCTATCAAAGGGGAGGATGCGGCGGCGGAACCTGGTGCCGATGATGTGGTAAGCGAGGAGACTGCGGCCGCAGATGGCGGGCGTGATTTTGTGGCGCAAGAGGCTTCGGCCAAGACGCCGCGGGCGCAGCGTGTGCAGCCGAGTGCCGAAGAGGTGCGTCGCGCCTTCGAGAGCGGCGAGTATCTCTATTCCGACAAAATGAACCGACGAACCTATGAGCGCCAGAAGGCCAGATTGCAGGCTGAACTTCTCAAGGTGCAGCTTTGGGCGCAGGACACGGAGCAGAAATTCGTTTTGTTGTTCGAGGGTCGTGATGCGGCCGGCAAGGGCGGCACGATCAAGCGTTTCACCGAGCACCTGAACCCGCGGTCTGCGCGTGTCGTGGCGCTCAATAGGCCGACGTGGGAAGAAAAGGGGCAGTGGTATTTTCAACGTTATATCAATGAGCTGCCGACGGTTGGAGAAATGGTGTTCTATGACCGTTCCTGGTACAACCGCGCGGGCGTGGAGCGAGTGATGGGGTTTTGCGAACCCCATGAATATCTCGAATTCATGCGCCAGACGCCCGATCTGGAACGGATGCTGGTGCGTGCGGGCATCCAGCTTTACAAATACTGGTTCTCGGTTACGCGAGAGGAGCAACTCCTGCGGTTCCAGAGCCGCGAGACGGACCCTCTCAAACAGTGGAAGCTGAGCCCGATCGACAAGGCCAGTCTCGACAAGTGGGATGAATATACCGAGGCCAAGGAGGCGATGTTTTTCTATACTGACACCGCCGATGCGCCATGGACCGTGGTCAAGTCGAACGACAAGAAGCGCGCGCGGCTGGCCTGCATGCGGCATTTCCTGTCAAGTCTCGATTACCCGGACAAGGATCACCGGGTGGTGGGGCACCCTGATCCTCTACTGGTGTCGAGCGCGCATCACGTCATTCACAAGTCCGAGCATATCCTGGGCAGTTCTATGCATCCCGACCAGAGGCGCGGCTGAGTCGTGGGTGGTTGAGTTGCTGATCAGCCGCGGCGACGACGGGGGCGGCGCTTGGGCGTGTCGTCTTCGCCCGTTCCGTCGGCAGCCGATGAAAAGGCGCCCAGTCGCGCGGTGATCTGATCCAGCGTCGGGCGCGGGCCTTTGGACGTGTTTTCAAGGGCTTCCCGCATTTTCCGCAAGTGCTCGGGCATGGTGCCACAGCAGCCGCCGATGATCCTGGCCCCGCAATCGCGGGCCAGCACCGCGTAATCGGCCATCAGTTCGGGCGTCCCGTCGTAATGGATATGTCCGTCATGGTACTTGGGAATGCCCGCGTTGCCCTTGGCGATGATCGGTCGTTCGGACCCTTGGGCGACAAAGCCCAGAACGGTGCGCAGAAGGTCCGATGCGCCGACGCCGCAATTGGCGCCGAAGGCGATCGGTGGATTTGCCAGGCCCTCGACCATGCCGACCATGTCCGAAGATGTGACGCCCATCATGGTGCGCCCGGCGGTGTCGAAGCTCATCGTGCCGCACCAGGGCATCCCGGCGAGCGAGAAGGCTTCGGCCGCGGCCTTGTATTCCTCGGGGGCCGAGATGGTCTCGAGCCAGAGCACGTCGGCGCCGCCTTCCTTGAGGCCGTCGGCCTGTTCGTGAAAGATCTCTACGGCGAGGTTATGGGTCAATTCGCCCATCGGCGCCATGATCTCGCCGGTCGGACCGACCGACCCGGCGACGATCACCGTGCGCCCGGCGGTATCGGCCACGTCGCGACCGAGTTCAGCAGATATACGCGACAATTCGCGGGCCCGCTTTTCGGCGCCGTGGAGCTTTAGCCGCGCGGCATTTCCGCCGAAGGAATTGGTGAGAAACAGGTCCGACCCGGCCTCGACCGCGCCTCGGTAGAGCGTGCGGATGCGGTCGGGGTGTTCGATATTCCACATTTCGGGAGGTTCACCCGATTCCAGCCCCATGTTGAACAGGTTGGTGCCGGTCGCGCCGTCGGCCATCAGCCAGTCGCGGGTTTCAAGCAGGCGTTTCAGCGGATTTGTCATGTCGGCCCCGTTCAAGGATAGTCGGATTGGCCTCTTTCATATCCGCATTGCCGGCGCAATTTCAAATCACGCATGATCATCATGAGCCTGCATGGTGTGAGAAACGGAAAAAAAAGAAGGTCCGCGCGGGGCAGGTGCCCGCGCGATTGGAGCGACCGGCGCGGGCCGGTCCGGGTTCAGACCTCGTTCATGATCTGCTGTTTGGCGACCGGGGTCAGCTCGGCCAGCTTGGCTCGGATCGTGTCGGCATCGGCGATGTCGCCCAGATCGGCGGCCACCTTTCGCACCACGTCTTCGTGGCCGGGCTCTTCGAAATCCGATTTCACGACTTCGATCGCGTAATTGGTCGCATCCTGACCGGTCTTGCCCATAAGTTCGGCGGCCCAGAGGCCCAGAAGCTTGTTGGCGCGGTTGGTGGCGCGGAACTTCATTTCCTCGTCATGGGCATACTTGTTCTCGAATGCTCGTTCACGGTCGTCGAATGTAGTCATGTGGGTCATGTCTCCGCATGGCGTTTCGGTTGCCCCTGATATGCCGGTCCGGGGCGTTCTGCGCAAGTCCCGGCCGGCATCTTGCGACATTGCGGCCTATGGAATATGAGGACGCATCGTCGTGGACTCAGCCACGGCCACGCTTGAGGAGCCCCCATGGCACGGCGCAAGAAGATTTACGAGGGCAAGGCCAAGACCCTGTTCGAAGGGCCCGAGCCCGGCACGCTCGTCCAGTATTTCAAGGATGACGCCACTGCGTTCAACGCGGAGAAAAAGGATGTTATCGAGGGCAAGGGCGTGCTCAACAACATGCTGAGCGAATATTTCATGACCGGTTTGACCAATATCGGTGTGCCCAACCACTTCATCCGGCGGCTCAACATGCGCGAACAGCTTGTGCGTGCCTGCGAGATCATCCCGCTTGAGATCATCGTGCGCAATTTTGCTGCCGGGTCTTTGTCGAAGCGGCTGGGGATCGAGGAGGGCACCGCCCTGCCGCGCCCGATCATCGAGTATTGCTACAAGGATGACCGTCTTGGCGATCCGCTGGTGGGCGAAGAACATATTGCCGCCTTTGGCTGGGCCAGCCAGCAGGACATGGACGACATCGTGAGCCTTGCCCTGCGGGTGAACGATTTTCTTTCGGGTGTGATGTACGGAGTCGGGATCAAGCTGGTGGATTTCAAGATCGAGGTCGGCCGGGTCTATGACGGCGATTTCCAGCGGCTGATCGTGGCCGACGAGATCAGCCCGGATTCGTGCCGGTTGTGGGATGTGGCGACGGGCCAGAAGCTCGACAAGGACGTGTTCCGCCGCGATCTGGGGTCGCTGACCGATGCTTATACGGAAGTGGCCCGGCGGCTGGGTGTGATGCCCAAGGGGTCGGCGGTGCCGATCAAGCCGACCCTGATCAACTGAGGCGCAACGGCCCGTTACGCGGGCGGTTTCGAATATTTGGGGCAAGATGAAGCAGGTATGCCTGCACAGGATGACGGGGGTCAGGCGATGAAGGCGAAGGTTTACGTGATGCTGAAAGAGGGCGTGCTCGATCCGCAGGGGGCGGCGGTGAAGCATGCGCTGGGTGCGCTGGGGTTCGACGGTGTCGAGGATGTGCGGCAGGGCAAGGTGATCGAGCTTGACCTGGCTAATGGCACGACCGAGGCGACGGTACGCGAGATGTGCGAGAAGCTGCTCGCCAACACGGTGATCGAGAGTTACCGGATCGAGATGTGATGCGCGTCGCCGGTTCGGGCGGGCGCGTGGGTTGAACCCCATCCTTGAAAGGGAGCGCGATGAAGGCTGCTCAACTGACAGCGTGGCGTGCGCCGCTCGAAATCGTCGATCTGCCCGATCCCGTGGCGGGTGCAGGCGGGGTGGTTCTGAACCTGCTGGCCTGCGGGGTCTGTCGCAGTGACTGGCATGCGTGGGTTGGTGCGGACCCGGATGTGCATCTTCCGCATGTGCCCGGGCACGAGTTCTGTGGCGAGGTGGTCGAGGTTGGCCCCGGGGTGCGGCGCTGGCGCGTGGGCGACCGGGTGATCGCGCCTTTCATCCTGGCCTGTGGACAGTGCCCTGATTGCGCGGCGGGCAACCAGACCGCCTGTGCCGATCAGGCTGTGCCGGGGTTCACCATCCCCGGGGCATTCGCTGAGCGGATCGCGGTGCCCTTTGCCGATCACAACCTGACCGCGCTTCCCGAGAGTATCGCCCCGGCGCTGGCCGCGGGGCTGGGTTGTCGCGTGACCACGGCCTGGCATGCGTTGACCGGACGGGTGGGTCTGCGCGCGGGAGAGTGGCTCGCGGTGTTCGGCGGGGGCGGCGTGGGCACCGCGGCGCTTTTGCTGGGGCGTGCCCTGGGTGCGCGGGTTGTCATCGTCGATGTCGTGCAGGACAAGCTGGAGTATGCAAGCAGGCTGGGTGCGGATGCCGTGGTCAATGCTGCAGACGTGGACGCGGCCGAGGCGGTGCGCGAGATTACCGGCGGTGGCGCGGACGTGGCGCTCGAAGCCCTGGGGGTCGAGGTAACGGTGGTGGGAGCGATCCGCAGCCTGCGCAAGCTGGGCCGTATGGTCATGGTCGGGATGCCGGCGGGTGAACACGTGAAGATGCATCTGCCGATGGACGCGTTCTATTCCGGGCAGTTGGCGATCTATGGCACGCGCGGGATGCCGGCCTGGCGCTATCCCAGCCTGCTTTCGCTGATCGAGGGTGGCCAGGTGGACTTGTCACCGCTGGTCACGCGGCATATCACCCTGGGCGAGGCGAGCGGTGAACTGGCCGCCTTCGATGCCCCAGCGCCGCCCGGGGTGGCGGTGATCACCGATTTCACGCGTTGAGGTCAGAGGAGACCATTCCATGCACGCAGCCGTCATCGTCTTTCCGGGATCGAATTGTGACCGTGATCTTGCCGTGGCGTTCGAGCGCGCCGGGGCGAAGGTCAGCATGGTCTGGCACAAGGACACCGACCTGCCCGATGGGGTCGACATGGTGGGCATCCCGGGGGGCTTTTCCTTTGGCGACTATCTTCGCTGTGGGGCGATCGCGGCCAATTCGCCGATCTGCCGCTCGGTGGTGGCCCATGCCGAGCGGGGCGGGTATGTGCTTGGGATCTGCAATGGTTTCCAGGTGTTGACCGAAACCGGCCTGTTGCCCGGGGCGCTGCGCCGCAATGCCAATCTCAAGTATATCTGCAAGCCGGTCGGGTTGCGGGTCGAGGATTGCGATACGGTGTTCCTGCGCGGCTACAAGCCGGGGCAGCTGATCACGGTGCCGATCGCCCATCATGACGGAAATTACTACCTGGATGACGCCAAGCTGGCGCAGTTGCGGGACGAGGGGCGGATCGCCTTTACCTATGTCAGCAATCCCAATGGGTCGGTTGCCGACATCGCGGGTGTTGTCTCGAGGAATGGGCGCGTGCTGGGGATGATGCCACACCCTGAACGCATGGCAGAACCGGCCCATGGCGGCACCGACGGCAAGGCGATGTTCGATGGTCTCTTGGATGCGCTGGCGCCTGCTTGAAGGGCTTGGTTGGCTAATTGGCGGAGGAATTTTCACCGGGTGATCACAGGGATCGGCGGTATTCTGCGCGTTTCGATGACAGGCCGTGGCAGATCGGTCGCAACTGCGTTGACGCGCTTGAGCGGCATGATGGCGCGTCGTAAGCTGAGTGAATGTCAAGGCTTCCGGTTCCCAGTTCAGGTCAACCTGCGCGGCGCACCCCACTGACTGGATGGTGGACGCGGATCGCCCTTGTCTTCCTGATCCTGGTCGCGGTGGTGACGGTGCTGGTGACAAACCAGCTGTTGACCGAGCGATTTACCGAAACCACCCGGAACCGGGCCGAACTGCGGCTTGCGCTATACTCGGGCAATCTTGTCAGTGAATTGCGTCGCAATTCCATCGTGCCGCAGCTTCTCGCGCGTGATCCGGCGCTCATCGGAGCGCTGAATTCCGGTGATTACAGCCAATCGACACAGCGGCTCATATCGTTTGTCGAGGAGATCGGTGCGGCGTCGCTCATGCTGCTGGACCGGGAGGGGCGCACGGTGGCCGCGACCGATCGCAACCGGCTGGGGGAAAGCCATCGGCAAGGGCGCTATTTCGTCGATGCGCTACGGTCGAGCGACACGATCTTTTCGGTCACGGAACGCGAGGCGGGGGGCTACCGGTTTACCTATACCAGGCGGGTGGACTGGCAGGGGCAAACGCTGGGCGTTATCGCGGTCGAGGCCGATATGCAAAAGTTCGAACGGGCATGGTCGGGGATTTCCGAAGCGGTGATCGTGACCGATTCGACCGGCACGATCATTCTTGCAACCGAGCCGCGCTGGCGCGGTCTGACCGAGGCGGAGGCATTGCGACGTGCCCCGGTGGACAGCGCCATCGAACGCGCCATCCGGGCCACGGCCGACTGGACGTCCCTGCCGGCGGATGCCTATGTGCAGGGCGAGGCGGTGATGCGGATGGAGGGGCGGATCTCGTTTCGGGGCTGGCGGATCGCGACCTTTACCCCTTATGCAAGCGTGCGCGAGAAGGTGAACGGATTCCTGGCGCTCGAGATCATGGGATTCGCGATACTTTTGGCACTGGCGTTCTACTTTCTCAGTCGCAAGTCGGCGGTGCGCATGGCCCTTTTCCAGCGTGAATCGGCCGAGCTTCGCACTTTGAACCAGCGTCTTCAACGGGAAGTTGCCGAACGCCAGAAGATGCAGGGCAAGCTGGAGGTCGCCGAGCAGACCCTCGAACAAAGCTCCAAGCTGGCG
>NZ_JAWLDS010000085.1:0-12958 GCF_041686535.1 Aquicoccus sp.
CTCGTTCTTGCATGCTTGTGCTCAGTTCGGCTTCGACATGGTCTTTACCGGACCTGTGCAGCTCGAACCCGAGCCGGAATTCGTAGGATTGGCGCGCAAGGCGGGGCGCAATGTCACCATTGAACGCGACGCAAAGAAGGCCGTCGCGAATGCCGACCTTGTCGTCACCGACACTTGGGTCAGCATGCATGACAGCCAGTCGAGCCGCGAGCGGCGCCACAACATGCTGCGTCCCTATCAGGTGAACGCGGAGTTGATGAAACATGCCAAGCCCGATGCCCTCTTCATGCATTGTCTGCCCGCGCATCGTGGCGAGGAGGCAACATCAGAGGTGATGGACGGGCCCAACTCCGTGGTTTTCGACGAGGCCGAGAACCGGTTGCATGCGCAAAAGGCGATCATGCGCTGGTGCCTCGACGTTTGAGCCGGGCAGAGCGTGGTGCGGAAATGCGCTTGCCTGTGATGCTTTGCCATCTGGCTACATACCTTGCCGAGAAGTTGGGTCATCCCGTGAATTTCATGAGCTCGACCAATTGGACGGTCCTGTTGCCGAAATAGGGTTTGATCTCTTCGAGTCTGACGCATGGCAAAGCATCCCTTTCGACCGAGCAATTGTTCGGACAGCATCCATGCTTCATGCTCATTTCCATCAAGCTGTCAGAACGCGCGTGAGTGAGCCGTCGAGCCAGGCTTCGATGTTCTCCAGCGCCTCGGAATACGAAGCGCGGTAATTCTCTTCCGTCACATAGCCCAAATGCGGTGTGAGCAACGTCTTTGGTGTCGACAGGAGCGGATGGTAATTCGGTAGCGGTTCTTCATCAAACACGTCGAGCGCTGCCCCGCCGATTGTTCCCTTGGTCAAAGCCTCTACCAGCGCTGTCTCGTCGATCAAGATCGAGCGCGCAGTGTTCACGAAAAGTGCGGTGTTCTTCATTCTTTCAAACTGCTTCGCACCGATCAGTCCGCGGCTTTCGGAATTGACGTTCAAGTGCAAGGAAACGACATCTGATTTTGCCAGCAGCGTATCGAGATCGGCTTTTTGAACACCGTCTGCGGCTGCTGAATCTGCGGTCAGCGAACGCGACAGCGCCAACACATTCATGCCGAAACCCAGCCCGGCTTTCGCGACGCCTTTGCCGATTCGTCCGTATCCGACGATACCGAGTGTCTTGCCCTGCAGGCCGTGTCCAAGCCCGACCTGCCAACCACCGGCTTTCAGGCTCGCGATTTCAGAAGGCAGATTGCGAAAGAATGCCAGTATCAGGGCCCAAGTCAGTTCGACCGTCGGATATCCAAGCATGGCGGTGCCGCAGACCGGAATGCCGCGCTCGTTGGCGGCGGCGATGTCGATGGCTTTGTTTTGCATGCCCGACGTCACGATCAACTCAAGATCGGGGAGGTCCGCGATCAGGTCGCGGTCGATTCTCGTGCGCTCGCGGTTGCACACCAGTACGTTTGCCTGGGCAATTGCCTGCTTTAGCGCGTTGCGGTCGCTGAAACGTCGGTTGACCACCTTTACCGAGGCGCGCGAGCCCAGTCGCGCCCAGTCGGCCATTTCTAACGCAACCTCCTGATAATCATCCAGAATTACTACATTCTTCATTCCGGCTTTGTCTCCTGGAGGCATTATCATGCTTGGCATCAAACCAATTATTGTCATGCGATCCCTTGTGCCCAGGCGTGATGCGGGATTACATTTGGTTTCTGGAACTATCGTGTATGCTCCGTCGTTCTCCCGCAATCAAAATAGGCCGATATCGCAGGAGATTCAAAAGAACCTTCCGGATGGACTGTTCAGCGGGGTTTGGCGCGTAGCGTGGGGTCGGCGCGCGTCGGATCCTCTGGCCAGGGATGGCGTGGATAGCGCCCACGCATGTCCTTGCGCACATCGGCATAGGACGAGGCCCAGAAACCGGGAATGTCGAGCGTGGTCTGCACCGGGCGGCCGGCGGGTGAAAGCAGGGTCACGCGCAACGGCTGGCCGCCGACGGTCGGGTGCGTGGTCTGGCCGAACATCTCTTGCAGGCGGAGGCGGATTTCGGGGTGATCGCCGGAATAGTCGATCGGAACGCGGCGCCCAAGCGGCGTGGTGAAGGCGGGCGGGGCAATCCGGTCGAGGGTTTGCGTCTGCTCCCAAGTGAGCATGGCTCTGAGCGCGTCAAGCATGTCGAAGGATCTCCAGTCCTGCGCGGTTCTGATCCCGGTGAGATACGGCAGGAGCCAGTCTTCGAGCGTGGCCAGAAGCGTGGTGTCGTCCATTGCGGGCAGGTCTTCGCCGGCTGTGCGGGCAAGAGCGATGCGGGCGCGGAACCGCTTGGTTGCGTCGGACGGGAATAGCCCGAGATCGCGGATGCCGTCGCACATGGCGCGGGCCAGCGCCGCCTCGGGTGCGTCTTTCCAGATCCGGTCATCGAGGACGAGCGCACCAAAGCGTTCCTGACGGCGGGCGGTCACGCGGCTGTCGCGCCGGGACCATGCGCAGATATCGTGCCATGCGATCTGATCGTCGAAAAGGCCGCGGATCTGGGCCTGGGTGATCGGCAGGGCCTGACGGATGCGGGCTTCGCGCGGGTTGCCATCAGTGTCGGTGACGACGAGAAACGGGCTTGCTCCGAGAGGGTCGTCGTCGGGCAGGACCGCGCCCTTGCCGCCGGAGAGGACAAAGCGTGGCTGATCGCCCTTGCGGCGCTGGCCGATACGGTCGGGATAGGCCAGCGCGGCCATTTCGGCGGGGCTGAAACTGGATTTCACATCCGCAGTCTGGCGTGTCAGTCGCTTGGCTTCGACACGGATGCGATCTAGTGCGGCGCGATTGGCCTGCCATGGGCGGGTCTGGGTGAAGCGCTTGAAATCGTCTAGGGCTTCGAGTCGCAGCCCGAGATCGACCGGCGCGCCACGGCTGAGCGGGTCGCGGTCGGCCAAAAGGGCGGCGAGCGGGGCGGCCCCGGGGCCGGAAAGCGCCAGCATATGGGCGAGCCGGGGATGCAGCGGCAGCGCAGCCAGCGTGCGGCCGTGATCGGTGATACGGTTTTCGCGGTCAAGCGCGCCCAGCATCCGCAACAGCGCCTGCGTCTCGCCATAGGCGCCCGGGTTGGGAGGGGTGAGAAAGGGCAGGTCGTCTGGCGCGGCGCCCCAGAGGGCCAGTTCGAGCGCGAGGTCGGCAAGGTCGGCGCTTGCGATCTCGGGCGGGGGAAAGGCGGCGAGCGCGCCCTCTTCGCCGCGGGTCCAGAGGCGATAGGCCACGCCCGGTGCGACCCGTCCGGCCCGGCCTGCGCGCTGTTCGGCCTCGGCCTTGGTGACGCGTTCGGTCACGAGCCGCGACATGCCCGATGCGGGGTCGAAACGGGCACGACGAGCGCGGCCCGTGTCGATCACCACGCGGATGTCCTCGATCGTGAGCGAGGTTTCGGCTATGGCGGTGGCGAGCACGATTTTCCGCTTGTCTTCAGCGGGTTGGATGGCGGTGCGCTGATCGCGGAAGGGCATGGCGCCGAACAGTGGCCTGAGAGAGCAGCCGAGCGGCAGATTTGGCCGCAACATCCTCTCCGTACGGCGAACTTCGCCTTCGCCGGGCAGGAATACGAGGATGCCGCCCTCGGTCTCGCGCAGCGCCTCCAGCGTGAACTCGGCGGTGGCCTCTTCGAGCCGCTGGCGCTTGGGCAGGGGGGTGTCGCGCCAGCGGGTTTCGACGGGAAAACTTCGCCCTTTCGAGGTGACGAGCGGGGCCTGCATGAGATCGGCCACGGGGCCCGCGTCGAGCGTGGCCGACATGGCGATGAGTATCAGGTCAGCGCGCAGGGCCTCGGCGATTTCGAGGCAAAGGGCAAGGCCGAGATCGGCATTGAGCGAGCGTTCATGAAACTCATCGAAGATCACCGCGCCGATGCCCGAAAGCTCGGGGTCGGATTGTATCATGCGAGTCAGGATACCTTCGGTCACGACCTCGATTTTCGTTTTCTTTCCGGACTTTACCTCGCCCCTTATGCGATAGCCGACGGTTTCGCCAGGGGCTTCTCCCAGCGTTTCGGCCATCCGTTCGGCGGCGGCGCGGGCGGCGAGGCGGCGCGGCTCCAGCATGAGGATGCGGCCTTGGGTCAGCCCCGAATCGTTAAGGGCCAGCGGCACACGGGTGGTTTTCCCCGCGCCGGGCGGAGCCTGGAGCACGGCGCGGCCGTGGTCGCGCAGGGCGGCGAGGAATTCGGGCAGGGCGTCGTCGATGGGCAGGACAGATCGCATGAGGGCTTTATGCGGCAGCGTCGGGGCGGCGTCCATGGGGCTCTGGACTTGGGCGTGCGTATTGGGCATCAAGGCGGGCGAAACGGCGAAGGGGGGCCAATGGATATCGACGCAACGGCAGCGCGAATCGCCGACGGGGACCGCCGGGCGCTCGCCCGGGCGATCACGCTGGTCGAGAGTGGGCGCGAGGATCACCGCACCCAGGCGACTGCGCTGCTGGAATCTCTCAAGGGATTGAAAAGACAGGCTATTCGCATCGGCCTGTCGGGCACGCCCGGGGTCGGTAAATCGACCTTCATCGAGGCGTTCGGCTGTTTTCTGACCGGGCAGGGGCTCAAGGTTGCGGTGCTGGCGGTCGATCCCTCCTCGGCGCGCTCGGGGGGGTCGATCCTGGGTGACAAGACGCGGATGGAACGGCTGTCGCGCGAGCCCGGCGCCTTCATTCGTCCCTCGCCCGCGCAAAGCCAGTTGGGCGGGGTCGCGCGGCGCACCCGGGAAGCCATCGCGCTATGCGAGGCGGCAGGGTTCGACGTGGTGCTGATCGAGACGGTCGGGGTCGGTCAATCCGAGACGGTCGTCGCGGAAATGTCTGATTTATTTGTACTTTTGCTGGCGCCGGCAGGTGGGGACGAGTTGCAGGGCGTCAAGCGCGGGATCATGGAGATGGCCGATCTCATCCTTGTCAACAAGGCGGATGGCGATCTCAAAGCTGCTGCCACCCGCACCTGTGCCGACTATTCCGGCGCGCTGAAACTCTTGCGCAAGCGGCCACAGGATCCGGAGGGCTTCCCCAAGGCCATGCTGGTCTCGGCGCTGGAGGAGGCGGGTTTGGAAAAGGCGTGGGAAGAGATGCAGTTCCTGATCAAGTGGCGGAAAGAAAACGGTTTTTTCGATGCGACCCGGGCGGGGCAAGCGCGTTACTGGTTTGGCGAGGAAGTTCGGCAGGGGCTGTTGCGCCAGCTTGAGAGCGGGGCGGCGAAAGAGATGATGGAGCAGCTTGGGGCCGAGGTTGCGCAGGGTGCGATCACCCCCTCACAGGCCGCGCGCAGGGCGCTGGCCAGTATGGCCGAAAGGTGAAGGAATCCTGAACAGGGCGCCCCCGGGGGTTAACCCGATTTTTCTGCGAAAAATCAAGGGGTGACATCCGGCTGCACCCCGGCTGACATCCGTGCACCGCTGCAAATCAGCGAAAGCGTTGTGCCCAGCGGTTAACGGGGCGCACGCGGGCATGGAGTCTTTCTTGGAAAAAATACTCAAATTCTGACAATCCAAACGGGCACTGCCGTCGGACCGGGTGCGCAGCCTGGCGGTTCAGCCGCAAAGGCCAGCACGTTGCAGAACGAGCCACGCGAGCGCCAGATCGCCCGTGGCGTGGCCGCGAAAGACAAGGCCCGACGCGCGATCCGGTGCGCCGGTGTCGATCCGGCCCCGCACCAGGTCGGAGAGATCGCCGGTCGGCCCCGGATCGGGCACGAGGCGGGAGGGTTCGGGCTGGGCCTGTTCCTGTGCCGTGTCATCGACAATCAGGGGAGCGAGCGCACCAAGATGCGCGCGCATCCAGTGATGTCCAAGATCCGGCAGCGCGGCAAAGCTGCCCGGGGCGAGCCAGCGCGGGTCGATCCGGGCCGTGGGCGCGGTGTCGCGTGACATGGCGCTGACCACGATATCGGCGCCTTCGATGGCTTCCTGTGGGTCGGGCAGGATGCTGGCCGATAGCCCAAGGGCGCGGGCCGTCACGGCAAGGCGCGCGGCGTTCCCAGGGGTGCGACCGACGATACGGACCTCGCGGAGAGGAAAGAGCGCGGCCATGGCGGCGAGATGGCTGGCGGCCTGCACCCCTGCGCCGAGGATCGTGAGGATGCGCGCATCGGGTGGGGCGAGCCGCCGGGCGGCCACGCCCGAAACTGCCGCGGTACGATGCGCCGTGAGCCATGGCCCGTCGACCAGGGCGAGCGGCCTGCCGCTTGCCGCATCGAGGACGGTCACGATCCCGTCGATATAGCGATGCCCTTCGGCGGGGCCGGCCGGGTTTTGCAGCATGGTTTTCACCACCAAAAGCGGCGGCGCGTCCAGCGTGGCCATGGTCGCCATCATGTAGCGCCCATCGGGGCGGGTGAGCATCGACTTGGGGGCGCTGGCCGCGCGGCCCGCATCGGCGGCCCGGATCACCGTCTCGACGGCGTCGCAGGCCGCTTGGGTGGTGATGCCGAGCGCGTCGAGGTCGGAGGGGTTGAGATGGGGCAGGGGCATGGCCTGACCCTAGCCGACGGTCAAAGATCGCGCATCCAGAATTGCAGGTCGTGGTCGGTTTCGTCCGGCTGGTCGATATCCTTCCAGCGGAAGGATGCGATCACGCCGGGCAGCGGCGCATAGCCGCGTTTGCGCCAGAACGGGTCGAGCGCGGCGTAGTCGGTGGGTCGGAGCGGGTGATCGTCGGGGCGAAGCACACCGCAAAAGGCCGATTTCGTGAACCCGTGGCGGCGGGCGTGATCCTCGCGCGCATCGAAGAAGGCATGGCCCAGCCCGCGGCCGCGATATTCGGGCAGCAGCACGGATTCGGCGCAGTAGAAAACCCGGGCAAGGTCGATGCCGCTGCCGTCGAAGGCGGCGGCGAAATCATCGGCGTGATCGGTCATCGGCGTGCCGGTCGCGGCCCCGACGATCCGCGCGCCATCGAAGGCACCGACCACCACGGCGCCGGGGCTGTCGCGATAGGCGGCGAGATAGGCGCGCTCATATTCCGCGTCGCCGTCATAGAGATAGGGCCAGTCGCGAAAGACCGTGATCCTGAGCCGGGCCACGTCATCCAGCGCCGCGTTGAGCGCCGCGCCTGTGAGGGCGCGTGTCTCGATCATGCCGAGACCTGTGCCATCCAGTCGGCGAGGTTGTAATAGGTCGTCACCCGCGTGATCCGGCCGTTTCCCACGTCGAAGAACGACCCGGCGGGCAGCCGGTAGGACTGGCCCCTCGCCTCGGGCAGCCCGTCATCGGTGGCCAGATAGGTGCCGTTCACCACGTATTCTGCGGCGGCGCGGGCGCCGTTCTCGGCCTCGAACACCACCATGTCGGTCAGTTCCTCGCGGTAGCAGCGGCTCATATGGGCGCAGAACTCGGCGAATTCCGCCTTGCCGGTGCGGATCTGCCCTTCGTTGACGTGATGGGCCACGTCATCCGAAAGGCAGGCCAGCATCCCGTCGGTGTCGCCGGCGTTGAAGGCGGTGAAATAGCGGTGGATGAGGTCGGTGGTGCTCATGTCTGCTCCAATGTGCCGCCCCAGCGCGATGCGAGGCGGGCAATGATTTCATCGCGGGTGTTGCGATAGGCGTCAAGCCGGGTGTTGCGGGCGCCGTCGATGCCGGTCGGATCGCTGATCGGCCAGAATTCGACGTCGATATGGTAGAACCGGGTCAGGTCGAGCGCGCGGTCGCGGCTTTTCGGGGAAAGCGCGACGATCAGGTCGAAGCTCGACAGATCGTCGCCGAAGCGGTCCATCTCGTCGAAGCTTCGGGCGCGGTGGCGTGCAAGCTCGACGCCGACTTCCGCGCAGACGGCGATGGCGAAACCGTCGATCTCGAGATCGCTCGTCACGCCCGCCGATTGCACATAGCTGCCCTGGCCATACATCTTCTTCATGATTCCCTCGGCCATGGGCGAGCGCACAGCGTTGTGGTCGCAGCAAAAGAGCACCGACTGGGGCAGGTACTGGTTCACCCGTTCAGCTCCCGAAATGCAACACGCAGACGAGAGTGAAAAGCCGCCGCGCGGTGTCGGCGTCGACCTCGGCCTTGCCTTCGAGCCGTTCCTGAAGGATGCGCGCACCTTCGTTGTGGATGCCGCGGCGGGCCATGTCGATGGTTTCGATCTGGCTGGGCGGCATGTTCTTGACGGCGTTGTAATAGCTTTCGCAGATCGCCCAGTAATCCTTGACCACCTGTCGGAAGGGCGAGAGCGAGAGGTGGAACTCGGCCGCCTTTTCGCCGGCCTCGGTGGCGATGTCGAAGACGAGGCGCTTGTCGCGGATCGACAGGTCGACGTGATAGGGGCCGTCGGGCGCCACCCTGTCATCACGGGCGGGCAGGGAGAAGCTGTTTTCTTCGAGCAGGTCGAACATCGCCACTTTCCGCTCCTGCTCGATCTCGGGCGTGGGCGGGGGAAGGTTGGAGTCGTTGAGTGCGATATGGGTGATGTGGGACATGGGCGGCACTTTCAAGGCGGTTTCAGCGGGTCCTCCACGCGCTCAATACCGTGCCGGCGGCCCGGTGCCAATGGGGTCACCGATTTCGGGGGGTCAAAGCTCGTTCAGCCGGTTGAGACGGGCGCGCACCGAAAGCCCGTGTGCTTCGAGGCTTTCCGAGATGGCCAGCGTTTCGGCCGCCGGGCCGATGGCGCGCAGGGATTCCGGCGTCATCTGCGCCAGCGTGGTGCGCTTGAGGAAATCCATCACGTTCAGGCCCGAGGAGAACCGCGCCGAACGCGCGGTGGGCAGCACATGGTTCGGCCCGCCCGCGTAGTCGCCGATCGCCTCGGGCGTCCAGGCCCCGAGAAAGATGGCCCCGGCGTGGATCGTCTCTTCGGCCAGCTTCATTGGGTCGGCGACGCAAAGCTCCAGATGTTCGGGCGCGATCCGGTTCGAGAGCCGCGCCGCGGTGGCAAGGTCCGGCACGGTGATCACCGCGCCATAATCGCGCCAGCTTGCCCCGGCGATCTCGCGCCGTTCCAGCGTGGCGAGGTTGCGCTCGATCGCCTCGCTCACCGCGCGGGCCATGGCAGGGCTTGTCGTGATCAGGATCGATTGGGCGCTTTCGTCGTGTTCGGCCTGTGACAGCATGTCGAGCGCGATCCAGTCGGGATCGTTGTCGCCATCGGCAATCACCAGGATCTCGGACGGCCCGGCGATCATGTCGATGCCCACGCGCCCGAAGACCCGACGCTTGGCCGCGGCGACAAAGGCGTTGCCCGGGCCGGTGATCTTGTCCACGGGGGGCACGGTTTCGGTGCCATAGGCCAGCGCGGCGATCGCCTGTGCCCCGCCAAGGCGGTAGATCTCGTCCACGCCTGCCAGCCGCGCGGCGAGGATGACCAGCGGATTGACCACGCCGTCAGGTGTGGGGCAGGTGATGGCGAGCCGCTCAACCCCCGCCACCTTGGCGGGAATGGCGTTCATCAGCACCGAGGACGGGTAGGAGGCCAGCCCCCCCGGCACATAGAGCCCGGCCGCCCCGACCGGCGTGAAGCGCCAGCCCAGCGTCGCGCCCGTCTCGTCCTGCCATAGGGCATCGTCGGGCATCTGCCGCTCGTGATAGGCGCGGATGCGTGCGGCGGCGAGGGCCAGCGCCTCGGCCTCGTGCGCGGGCACACCGGCACATTCCCTCTCGATCTCGGCGTCTGAAAAGCGCAGCGTTTCCGGGCTGAGCGCCAGCCGGTCGAACTTTGCGGTCAGCTCGATCAGCGCCGCGTCGCCGCGTGCGCGCACGTCCGCGATGATGCCCGCCACGATCTCGTCGACATCGGCGCTGTCCTCGCGCTTGGCGGTGAGTAGCGCGGCAAAACCGGCTTCGAAATCCGGGGTGGCGGCATCGAGAAAGACGGGCATGGCGGGCTCTCCTTGACTGGCGCTCCTGTCATAGGCGCCGCCCGGTCAAGGCTCAACCCGCAATTCCGGCGCACGGGCGAAGGGGCGCGCATGCCGCATGTGGCTCTTTCTTGGCAAAAATACTCAAAAGCGCACGCTCGATGCCCGCGCGAGGATGCGAAACGGGCCATGCGGCCCGGCTCAGGCCTCGGGATGTTGCGGCGCCCGTTTCGAGGGTGCCCGATAGGGGCGGGTCACGTCGCGCAGCCGCGCTTCGAGCGCCTCGCAATCAAGCCGGATCGCGCCGTCACCAGCCAGCGTGAGGATCACCACGCCGGTGCATTCCTCTCCGGGCTCCCAGTCAACCGAGAGCAGGGAGAGAATGGTGTCGGGGTCGCGCCGGTCCAGCCCCTGGCTGGCGACGTGCAGCACATTGTCGAAAGTCAGAACCGATTGCACCCGCTCGGGTCCGTGACGCCCCTGGCCCGCGTCCTCCCAGCGGAACCGGTTGAGCAACAGGGCAAAGCGGCGCTGCCGCGTCTGCCAGCGCATTTCGCTCGCAGGAAAGATTGCGTCCTGCGTGAGCGCCGAGATCACGGCCAGGTCTTCGGCATCGAGCGCGCCGAGATTGAGCGGGGATTCGTGGCCGTCCTCGAACCGTGCGTCGCTCATTGGTCCTTTATCCTTTCTATCTTGGCGCCGACACCCTCGAGCTTGCGCACCAGGTGTTCATAGCCCCGGTCGAGATGATAGACACGGCTGAGCACGGTTTCGCCCTCGGCGGCAAGCCCGGCGAGGATGAGCGAGACGCTGGCGCGCAGGTCGGTGGCCATGACCGGCGCCCCCCTGAGCTGCTCGACACCGGTCACGGTGGCGGTACCCCCATGCACGTCGATCCTGGCACCCATGCGCATCAGTTCGGGGGCGTGCATGAACCGGTTCTCGAAGATCTTCTCCTCCAGCACGCTGGTGCCCTCGGCGGTGCACAGGAGCGCCATCATCTGGGCCTGAAGGTCGGTGGGAAAGCCGGGAAAGGGTTCGGTGGTCACATCGACCGCGCGGATGCGGCCGTTGCGGCGCGCGACCTTGAGGCCGCGTTCGGTCTCTTCCACATCGATGCCGGCGGCGTCGAGTTTTTCGACGAAGGCGCCGACAAGATCGAGCCGCCCGCCGAGGCATTCGACCTCGCCGCCGGCGATGGCCGGGGCGAGCATGTAGGTGCCCAGTTCGATCCGGTCGGCAACGACCGGGTGGGTCGCGCCCGAGAGCCGGTCGACCCCCTCGATCGTGATTTCGGATGTGCCTTCACCCTCGATTTGCGCGCCCATCTTGCGCAGGCAGGTGGCGAGATCGACGATTTCCGGCTCGCGGGCGGCGTTTTTCAACACCGTTGTCCCCCTGGCCAGTGTCGCGGCCATGAGCACGTTCTCGGTGGCCCCGACCGAGGCGAAGGAAAATTCGACCGTGGCCCCCTTGAGCCCTTGCGGTGCCTTGGCATGCAGATAGCCGTCACGCAGTTCGATCTCGGCGCCGAGGGCCTCCAACCCGCGGATATGCAGGTCCATCGGTCGCGCCCCGATTGCGCAACCGCCGGGCAGCGACACGACGGCATGGCCGAGCCGCGCCAGCATCGGCCCCAGGACGAGGTTCGAGGCACGCATCTTGCGCACGATGTCGTATTCGGCGACGTGGTTGGTGAGGTCATGCGAGGACATGGCCAGGACCTGTCCGCCCTGAAGCGAGGTCACCTCGGCCCCGAGGCTTTGCAGGAGCTGGGTCATGGTCTGGATGTCCGAAAGCCGCGGCGCGTTGGTGAGCGTGAGCGGTTCTTCGGACAAGAGCGTGGCCGGCATGAGGGCGAGACAGGCATTCTTGGCCCCGGCGATCGGGATCTCGCCACTGAGTTCGCCGTTGCCGGTTACGATGATCTGGTCCATGGGTCAGCTGCTCTCGTTCTTTTCTGGTGCCTGCGTTGCGTCCCCTGTCTTCCCGCAGTCCGCCGTTGCCCGCGCGCGGGCCTGCGCCTTGCGCCGCGCCATGTTGGCCTTGAGCGCGGCCTTGAGCCTGTCCTTGCGGGTGCCCTGCGCCGGGCCTTTGGGAGGGGTGGTTCTGCGTGTCATGGGAACCTCATAAAGGAGGGGCGAAAAACAGTCCAGAATGGCCTTGCGCGCCGGCGGATTTGCGTTTAACCACCGCCCACGCAAAAGGCGCTGCTGTAGCTCAGTGGTAGAGCACTCCCTTGGTAAGGGAGAGGTCGACAGTTCAATCCTGTCCAGCAGCACCATCTCGCTTTTTTGCCCCGAAATCCCCGCTAAGTACTTGAAAGGGAACGATAATTCGGGAGTTCCATACACCCCATTTTGCCCATACTTGAGTGGCTCAGAAAAGACCAATCTGAGCACCGTTTGGCGCATGGCGAAGTCACCATTTTTGTAAAGATTCCAGGGACTTGACAGGAATTTTAGGGCGAGTTCAATACAATCCTCCAGCCGTCCCTTCGGCGGCACGGTTTTCTCGACTCGCTCAGTCAGGACAAGCTTCTGCCGTTCCAGCTTCTCGATACGCGCTTCATAGGCGCTAACGACCGATGCGCTCGTCGCATCGACCACTCGATCCAGAAGGCTCTCAATATCCCGTTCAACGGCCTTGAGCTGCTTTTGTAATTCGTCCTTCTCGTTGTGGGCGATGGCAAGGCGCATGTCCCAGGCATCCCGCAGCATTGCTTTTGCCAGATCGAAAAGACCGCGTGCAGGCTGCAAGCCCTCCATTATCTCGGCAAAGGCTTCTTCCATTTTCGCCCGAGGGACGGATTTACTCTTCATCTCGCAACCACGTGTCACACAGCGGTAATAGGCGTAGTGGCGACGGCAACCCTTCGACCATGCCGCCGTCATTGCATTGCCGCAGCACTCGCAAAGTACGAAGCCACGTAGCGGGAAGTCTTCGTTGAAGTCCTTCCGCGCGGCAGGCAACCGCTTGCGACCTTCCAGGTTGTCCTGAATACGCTGGAATGTTTCGAAGCTGATAAGGCCTTCGTGCTGACCTTTTCTTAGAGCCCGATTTGAAACTAATTGAGTGAGTTCAGCAGGTTGTGCTTCTGTTCGGTTGCAAAGCTGAACGGAGATCACGATGGCCTGGACCGAACTCACT
>NZ_JAWLDS010000086.1:0-12666 GCF_041686535.1 Aquicoccus sp.
GAATTCGATCACGAGGCCGGTGGAAAACGCTTCACCCCGGTGGTCTATCACCTCAAGGAATGGGTGCAGGGCAATTACACCGTCAAACGCTCGGCCAATGACGACAAGGGTGGCACCATGCGGCTCGGGGCCTATGACGCCGCGCTGACCCCTGGATCGAAGGTGGCACAGGTCTATGGCGCCACCGCGATAGAGGAGCGCCACCGCCACCGCTACGAGGTCGACATCAAGTATCGCGACAAGCTCGAGGAATGCGGGCTGAGTTTTTCGGGCATGTCACCCGACGGGCGCCTGCCCGAGATCGTCGAATGCGCCGATCACCCGTGGTTCATCGGCGTGCAGTTCCATCCCGAGTTGAAATCCAAGCCCTTTGCCCCGCATCCGCTTTTCGCCGATTTCGTGCGCGCCGCGGTGGAAAGCTCGCGGCTGGTCTGACCCGCGGCCCGATCAGAAATTCATCAGTGGTTTGACCAGGGCACCGAGGTCGGGGAACCTGGCCTCCTCGCAAACGGGCCGGTCGGCATGTCTGGATTTGACTTCCGGCGCAGGATTGAGCAGCGGCTCTATGAGCTCTTCCTCGAACACCCACCGCCCGCGTCGATTGTCGATCACGTCCTCCTGCTGGTAATACATCCAGTTGCGCAGCGTCTTTTGCTGGGTGCAGGGAACATGGGTCACGTTTGGCAGGTAGAACCCGGCGTTCACGCGCTGCGCCATTGCATCGAGCAGACGGCATATCCCGTGATACTGCGCCGGCACGTCACTGCGCGGCAGGTAGTTGAACCGCATCGGGTCGGCATTGAAAAAACTCGTGATCGCCGCGCAAAGCGTTATGCCACGTTGCGCACTCGCCCAACCCAGCACCGTTTCGGGGTAAAGCGACCAGTCATATTCGCACAGGATCTGGTTCAACTCCTCGGGCCAGGCCCGTCGCACCGCGGCCAGTTGTTCGCGTTCGCTCGAGTTGGTCCAGTCGATTGCGGCAAAGGCTGCCATTTCGCGTTTTCCCGGTTATCATGCCTCGCATGTTCCAAACTGCCCGCGTAAATGGCCAAAACTGGGATACAAATGTGACCGGATTGCGGTTTTCGGCGACTTTTGCCCTCTGCATCTGCTCCCTCACCATCTGGGGGGGCGCACCGGGCGCGGCACAAGAATTGGTGCCGACACCCTACAACGTTCTTGCGGAGGAACTTGACGCACGCATCACCTTCGAACAGGTGCCCCGCAGGCCCGAACCGGGCTGGCAGTTCGATGCCCCGATCCGCGACGGGCGCGCCTGGCTGGGTGAGCGTTTCGCGGGCCAGTCCGTCGTCACCATCCATGGCCGCCAGGGCGCAAGGTTCGACGGGGTGCGGGGCCAGCCCTCGGCCCAGCTCGGCCTGTCGGCGGGCGAACCCGGCCGGAACCTCTCGGTGGCCTTTCATCGCGGGCTGGGCTCCAACGCGCTCTTCGCGCTGGGGCCGGACGGCTTCGATGCCATTTCGGGGCGTGGCGAAGGCGCGGTTGCGGTGCTCTTCGACGATGACCAATATGCCTTCGGCCTCGTGATCCACACCGCCTATCCAGACCCGCTGGGGCATGACGCGGTCCGGCGCGGGGTTGTGGAACTGCGATTCTACGACCGCGCCGCGCGGCTTCTGGGCCGCTATCTCCACCACCCGGAACGCGGCCGATCGACGCTCGGCCTCGTCCGGGCCGAGCATCGTCGCGACATCGCCGGTGTGCTGATCCTCAACACCGATCCGGGCGGCATCGCCATCGACGACATCCTCTATGCTCACCCGATCCCGCTTGGCTGATACCATCCGGGACAACCGCCCCCTTGACCGCACCCGCCACACGGCGCAGCATCGCCGCCAGACACCCGGCGCCCATCCCAAACGAGGAGAGACACATATGCCCAAAGGATACTGGATCGGCCGCGTCGACGTGGACGATCCCGATGCCTACATGAACTATGTCGCGGCCAACGCCAAACCCTTTGCCGAATACGGCGCGCGCTTCCTCGTGCGCGGCGGGCGGTTCGAGAACCCCGAAGGCAGCGCCCGCACCCGCAACGTTGTGATCGAGTTTCCCTCCTACCAGGCCGCGCTCGACTGCTACCATTCCGAGAGCTATCAGGCTGCCAAGGCGCTGCGCGATCCGGTCTCGACAGGAGACATCATCATCATCGAAGGCTATGACGGAGAGTGACATGCCCATCGTCCAGCGCATCCTCTCGGCCTTTTCCGCCCCGAAACCACGCCCCTTGCCGGAACCCGACGCGCGGCTCGCGCTGGGTGCGCTGATGGTGCGGGTGGCGAAATCCGACGCGGCCTACCGCGTCGAGGAGATCGCCCGCATCGACCGTATCCTGGCCGCCGCCAACGGGCTCAACCCGGTCGAGGCCGCGCAGATGCGCGCCGATTGCGAGAAACTCGAACGCGCCGCCCCGGGCACAGGCACCTTTGCCGCCTTGATCCGCGACACGGTGGCCCACGAAGGGCGGCTCGACACGCTGCGCGCGCTCTGGCAGGTCACGCTCGCCGACGGGGTGGAGCACGCCGAAGAACGCGACGTGATCGAAACCACGCGCATCGCCCTTGGCCTCACCGCCGAAGATAACGACGCCGCACACACCGCGGCACAGATGACCCCGAAATAGGATCCCATGTTCGCCGAATTCCTGCGCCGCCTGACCGCACCCGCCCCCGAACCCCTGGGGGACGCCGATTCCCGGCTTGCCCTCGCCGCGCTCATGGTGCGGGTCGCGCGCAGCGATCACGACTACGCACAGGTCGAGATCGACCGTATCGACCGCATCCTCGTGACCCGCTATGGCCTGTCGCCTTTCGAGGCCACCGCCCTTCGGCAAGAGGCCGAGATCCTCGAATCCGAGGCCCCCGACACGGTGCGCTTTACCCGCGCCATCAAGGAGGCGGTACCGCACGAGGATCGGTTCGGCGTGCTCACCGCGCTGTGGCAGGTGGTGCTGGCCGATGGCAGCCGGGACATGCACGAGGACACGCTTTTGCGCATGGTGGCCAACCTGCTCGGGATCAGTGACCGAGAAAGCGCCCGCGCACGGCAAGAGGCGGGGGGATGATCGCCGCACTGCCGATGTATGACCGGCCCGAGACTACCCCCGCCAATGACCGCCTCTGGCAGGCGATCCGCGCCCGGCTGGGCTTTGGCCCGGATCATCTCACCCGCGATCGCGATCTCTGGCAGATCTGGCAATCCCCCGACCTCCTGCTGGCGCAGACCTGCGGCTATCCCTACCGCGCGCGGCTCCACGACCACGTCACGCTGGTCGGCACACCCGATTACGGCCTGCCCGATTGTCCGCCGGGGCATTACTGCTCGGTCATGGTGGCCCGCGCCGACGACCCGCGCCGGGCGCTGGGCGATTTCGGCGGCGCGCCCTTCGCCTATAACGAGGCGCTGTCGCAATCCGGCTGGGCCGCGCCCGTCACCCACATGGCCACGCATGGCCTGTCCTTCGGCCCCTTGCTCGAAACCGGCGCCCATCGCGCCTCGGCCCTCGCGGTGGCCCAGGGGCGCGCCGATCTCGCCGCGATCGACGCGGTTGCATGGGCGATGATCCAGCGCCACGACCGCTTCGCGCCCGAGCTGCGCGAGATCGCCCGCACGCCCCCCACGCCGGGCCTGCCACTCATCACCGCGCGCGGCCGCGATCCCGCGCCGCTCTTGGCCGCGGTCGCAGAGGCCATCGCCGACCTCTCGCCTGCGGATCGCCACACGCTTGCCTTGCAGGGGGTCGTCGAAATTCCATCCTCGGCCTATCTTGCCCAGCCGATACCGCCGTTACCGCGCGCTTGACCTGCTCCGAATCGAAGCGATTGCCGATCGAATCGCAGCTTTACGCCCGGTAAGGCTCGCATTGAACGTTGCATCCTTGCGGATTTTCCGCCCTAGTGAGGTCCAGCAAGAAAACCGGGAACCAGACAGACCAACCGTGCCACAGGACGACACGACCACCACACCCGTCATCGAGATTCGCAACCTGCACAAGGCTTACGGCGCGCTCGAAGTGATCAAGGGTGTCGACATCACCGCCCGGCGCGGCGACGTGATCTCGCTCATCGGCTCATCCGGGTCGGGCAAATCGACGATCCTGCGCTGTATCAACCTGCTCGAAGACAGCCAGCAGGGCGACATCCTGTTCCAGGGTGAGCCGGTCAAATGGCGGGGCGAAGGGCTGAACCGTCACCCCGCCGATCCCAGGCAGGTGCTGCGCATCCGCACCAACCTGTCGATGGTGTTCCAGCAATTCAACCTCTGGTCCCACATGACCATCCTGCAGAACGTGATGGAAGCGCCCGTGACCGTGCTGGGCCGCGACAGGACCGAAGCCGAAGCGGCGGCGCGCGCCTATCTCGACAAGGTCGGCATCGGCGACAAATGCGACGCATGGCCAGCGCAGCTTTCGGGTGGCCAGCAACAGCGCGCCGCCATCGCCCGGGCGCTTGCCATGGAACCCGCCGCGCTTCTCTTCGACGAGCCCACCTCGGCGCTCGACCCCGAGCTCGAGCAGGAGGTCGTCAGGGTCATCAAGGATCTCGCCGCCGAGGGCCGCACCATGATGATCGTCACCCATGACATGAAAATGGCCCATGATGTCTCGGATCACGTGATCTTCCTGCACGAAGGCCGCATCGAAGAGGAAGGCTCGCCCAAAGACCTGTTCGGCAGCACGAAATCCGAGCGCCTGCGCGGCTTTCTCTCCTCCACGGTGCACGCATGACCGGGCGCCGCGCCTTCCTTGCCGGGCTCACCGCCCTGCCCATCGCCACCGCCCTGCGCGCGGCCGACGACAGCCCCCGGGACGTGATCCGCATCGCCACCGAAGGCGCATTTCCGCCCTACAACACGCTCGATGCGCAAGGCAATCCCAAGGGGTTCGAGATCGACCTCGCCTCCGAGATCTGCGACCGCCTCGGCATACATGCCGAATGGGTGCTCAATGACTGGACCAGCATGATCCCCGATCTTCTGGCCGGTCACTACGACGCGATCATGGCCGGCATGGCGATCACGCCCCTGCGTGCCCGACGCATCGCCTTCAGCCGCGAGTATTTTCCACAGGCCGGGCCGGCATCGGGCATGTTCGTCAGCACCCATAGCTTCCAATCCACCGCGGGCGCATTGATCGCGGTGCAGGAGGACACGATTCACCATGATTACCTCGTCGCCGGCGGGCTGATGACCCAGAGCCACCCGACAGCGACCGCAGCCCTGAAGGCGGTGACCGACGGGCAAGCCGACATGATGTTCGGCAGCCCCGATTTTCTTGAAAACCACGTCCACAACAGCAACCGCATGTTGACCATCCTCGGACGCGAGGAGATCGCGGCAGGCGGCCCCGCCATCGGCTTTCATCCCGATAACCCGGCGCTCCGCGACCGTTTCGACGCCGCCCTCTCGACACTCGATGCCAACGGAACACTCGACCGGCTCAACGATAAATGGTTCAAACCATCAAGGGACGCCTGATACGATCCCGGCTTCGACACTCAACCGACAACCAAAGGGAGACCACCATGAGACAACTGATCCTGACCACCGCCGCACTGGCCCTTTCGACCGGCTTTGCCATGGCCGACACCGTGCGCCTCGGCACCGAGGGCGCCTATCCTCCGTTCAACTTTCTCAACGATGACGGTGAAGTCGACGGGTTCGAGCGCGAACTGGGCGACGAGCTCTGCGCGCGTGCCGAACTGACCTGCGAATGGGTCACCAACGACTGGGATTCGATCATTCCCAACCTCGTGTCGGGCAACTACGACGCGATCATCGCGGGCATGTCGATCACCGACGAACGCGAAGAGGTGATCGATTTCACCCAGAACTACACCCAGCCCGATCCCTCGGCCTACATGGTGCTGGCCGGCAACGAGGGGCTCGACGTGACAGGCGCCGTGATCGCCGCCCAGACCAACACGATCCAGGCCGCCTTCGTGGCCGATATGGGCGCACAACTGGTGGAATTCGCCACGCCCGACGAAACCATTTCCGCCGTGCGGTCCGGCGAGGCCGACGCGGTTCTGGCCGACAAGAGCTATCTTGCCCCCATCGCCGAGGAAAACGCCGACCTGTCCCTTCTCGACCGCGATGAACTGATCGGCGGCGGCATCGGCATGGGCCTGCGCGAAAGCGATGAAGAGTTGCGCGAGACATTCGACGCCGCGATCCAGTCGATGAAGGATGACGGCAGCCTCAACGCGCTGATCGAGAAATGGGACGTCGGCGAAACCTTCTGAACCGCTGGCCGGGCGGGACAACCCCCGCCCGGCCCCGCAAGGGCCCGCGATGTTCTCCTATTGCACCGACCCCGATACGCTCTCCGGTCTGACCTGGCTGTCGTGCTACCTCACCACGGGCAAGCACATGGCGCTCTACGGGTCCTTCGGCACGGTGTTGCTGCTCCTGGCGATCACCGCCCCCACGGCGCTGGCGCTTGGCTTTGTCGGGGCCTCGGCGGCGCGCTCGCACATCGCGCCGCTCTCGTGGCTGGGAAAATTCTACATCGCCATCGTCCGCGGAGTGCCCGACATCGCGTTCTTCCTGTTCTTCGTGATCGCCCTCGATCAGGGGATCGAATACCTCCGGCACAAGCTGAGATGCCCTGACTGGTCCGAACCGATCCGGCAGGGCAATGATTTCGTGGTCTGCTCAGCCGCCAAGATGCCACTCTCCTCGGCGCCGCAATGGCTGCACGAGGTCTATGGGTTCGGGCTGGCGGTGGTGACCTTTGCCATCGTCTTCGGCGCCTTTGCCGCCAATGTGCTCTTCGGCGCGATGCGCGCGGTGCCCCGCGCCCAGATCGAGACCGCCGAAGCCTATGGCATGTCCCGGCGGCAGGCGTTCTGGCGGGTGCTGGTGCCGCAGATGTGGATCTATGCCCTGCCCGGTCTCAGCAACCTCTGGATGGTCCTGATCAAGGCCACGCCGCTTCTTTTCCTGCTCGGGGTCGAGGATATCGTCTACTGGGCGCGCGAGCTCGGCGGCGCCAAGACCGCGCGTTTCACCAGTTACCCGCATCCCGACTGGCGGATGTGGTATTTTCTTGCGCTGCTGGTCTTTTATCTCGCGTTCACAAGGGTTTCGGAAGTGGCGCTCGAACGGTTGACCCGGCGGCTCAGCCGCGGACAGGCGACCGCCGCGGGCGAGGCGCTCAGAAAGGCCGCGACGACATGAGCTGCTGGCAGACCATCCAGGATTACGGGCTGCGCTCGCTGGGCTACGGCGAACGGCTCTTGCCGCGCTCGGATTTCACGCTGTGCCAGCAATTCACCCTGATCGGATCGGGGCTCTTGTGGAACATCTATTTCGCGGTGCTGGCCCTGCTGGCGGGGTTCGTACTCGCCAACGCGCTGGCCGTGGCCAAGGGGGCGAGGACCCCGATCCTGCGCAAGCCCGCCGAATGGTTCATCTTCGTCTTCCGCGGCTCGCCGCTCTTCATCCAGTTCTTCTTCGGCTATTTCCTGTTTCTCTCGCTCAAGGGGGTCTCGCCCGTCTTCACCCCCTTCACCTCGGCCGCGCTCGGTGCGCTGGTGGTGCTCTTTTTCAACACCTCCGCCTATTCGGCCGAGATCTTCCATGGCGCGCTGCGGTCGGTGCCCAAGGGCGATCTCGAAGCCGCCGATGCCTATGGTTTTTCCGGCTTGGCCCGGTTCCGCCGGATCGTCTGGCCCACCGCGATGCGGCTCGCCTGGCCTGCCTATACCAACGAGGCGATCTTTCTCTTCCACGCCACCGTGCTGGTGTTCTTCTCGGGTTTTCCCGCCTGGCAACAGAAGGGCGACGCGCTCTATTATGCCAGCTATTTCGCTGACAAGACCTTCAACCCCTTCATCCCCTACCCGATCCTCGCAGGCTATTTCATCCTGCTGACGCTTCTAATCATCGGGATCTTCGGCCTGATCAACCGCCACCTCAACCGGCACCTGCCCCAGGACGCACGCCAGCGCCTGCGCTTTCGCCCCAACCTGATCCGCTGATAGCCAGGCGTGATCCGAATGCGCGCCTGCGGCGCAAGACGATTCTGGACTGCAGGGGGCTTTGCCCCCTCTGGCTTCGCCATTCACCCCCAGAGTATTTCCCGCCAAGAAAGAGACGCCACCCGGTTCTTTCTTGGCCAAAATACTCGTGATCCGGCCATGCAGGCGCGCGTTCGCCACATCATGCTGACCACAGATGCGCGCGCGACTATCCTCCCGCCTTGGCTTTCTCGATCGCGGGCAGGATGGTCTCGTTCAGCACCCGCTGCGTGATCGGCCCGGCAAAGCGCAGGGTCACGTTGCCATTGGCGTCGATGATGAAGGTCTCGGGCGCGCCATAGACGCCCCAATCCATCTTGGTGCGGGAGGTCTTGGCCTCGCCCAGGTGCGAGAACGGGTTGCCGTCCCGTTCGAGATAGGCCAGCGCGCGATCCGTGGTGTCGTCGAAATTGATCCCGTGCAGCGGCACATCGAGATTGTCGCGCATCCACAGAAGCGTGGGATGCTCGGCCCGGCAGGCCACGCACCAGGTACCCCAGAAATTGACCAGCTTCACCCCCGGCGCGTTGAGCACCTCGTCGGTCAGAAGCGGCGTCTCGCCCAGTTGCGCCAGTTCGACCGGTGGCACCGGCTTGCCGACCCGCTGCGAGGGCAGCTCGTCGGGATTGTCGCGCAACATGCCGAAATAGAAAAGCGCCGCCAGCGCCGCGAAGACAAGCGGCGGGGCCATCATCATCGGGCTAACCCTGGCCATGGTGTTTCCTCCGGGTTTCGATATCGTCAAGCTGCGCCTTCACCTTGCGGGACCGGCGGACCGAGAGCACGACCAGCGCCACGATCAGCAAGATCGACACCGCGTAGGACGATAGCACGGCTTCGGCATATTTTCCCAGGTCCGGCATCATCCCAACCGCTCCCGCGCCAGCAGGGCGCGCATTCGCCGCGCTCGGATCTCGGTATTGGTGCGGATTATCACCAGCGCGATGAACAGAAGAACAAAGCCCGCGATCGACACCAGCGCGGGATACCAGAAGACATCGGCCACGTTCTCCTGCTTGTCGAGGCTCAGCGATGCACCCTGGTGCAGCCCCTGGTTCCAGAAATTCACCGCATAGCGGCTCAGGATCGCGAAAACCGACCCGACAAGGCACAGGACCGCGGTCAGGTCCGCGGCGGTGTCGTCATCCTCGATCGCCTCCCAGAGCGCGATATAGCCCAGATAGAACAGGAACAGGATCAGGAACGAGGTAAGCCGCGGATCCCAGGCCCACCAGGTGCCCCACATCGGCTGTCCCCAGATCGCGCCGGTCGCCAGCGCGATCACTGTCATCACCGCGCCGATCGGGGCGGCGGCGCGCGCGGCCAGCGCGCTCACATGGTGGCGCCGCACGATCCACACCAGCGAGGTGATCAGCATCATCACCCAGATATTGATCGCCATCATCGCGCTCGGCACGTGGATGTAGAAGATCTTGACGGTCGATCCCTGGCGGAAATCATCGGGCGTGAAGAAGAACCCCCAGACAAGCCCCGTCACAAGGCAAACCACCGCCGCAACCGCGAAATAGGGCAGTACCCGCTCGGTCGTGCGCATGAATTTCAATGGGTTGGCATATTCCCACAGCGCGTTGAGGTTCATCTCGGGCCCATCTTCGGTTGCATCTCCTGCTGCCTTTTTCCAGCCGCCGCGGCCGCTCGCCTTGATCTGCCTTAAATCACCGCGATTTTCCAGCCTGATCGGTTCACAAATCCATCACCTTTTGCCGCAGGTCAGCGCAGGTTAACCCTGAGCACCGCCGCGCTGGCGAAGGGCAGGAGCGCGATCACCCCCGCACTGATCCCTGCCAGCATCAGCATCGGCGTGGTCGGATCGGCCCCTTCCGCACCGCGCCGCGCCATCTCGGCCCCGAAAATCAGCGTCGGCACGTAAAGCGGCAGCACCAGCAGGCTCAAGAGCAACCCGCCGCGCTTGAGCCCCACGGTCAGTGCCGCGCCGAAAGTGCCGATCACCGAAAGCGCCGGCGTGCCCAGCAGAAGCGACAGGACAAGCGGGCCGTAGCCCGCCCCCGGCAGGCTCATCAGCACCCCGAAGAGCGGGCTGGCGATCACCAGCGGCAGCCCGGTCGTGATCCAGTGCGCCAGCGCCTTCATGGTCACGATCCCCTCCAGCGGCAGCGGCGAGGTCGCCAACAGGTCGAGACTGCCATCCTCCCAGTCGAGCGCGAGGATCCGGTCGAGCGACAAGAGACAGGCCAGAAGTGCCCCAAGCCACAGGATGCCCGGTGCGATCCGCGCCAGCAGCCCGGTCTCTGGGCCCACGCCGAAGGGCACCAGCGTCACCACGATGAGGAAGAACGCAAGGCCGAGGCCAAAGCCGCCCCCCGCCCGCATCGCCAGCCGCAGGTCGCGAATGAGAAGGGCGCTCACAGGAACACCTCGTCGAAATGATCGTCCTTTGCGGCGCGCGTCCGGAACCCGCCGACATCGAGAACCGCCGCCTCGGCCAGGCCAAGGTCGATATGCGTGGCCATGAGCGCCATGCCACCGCCCGCCAGATGTGCCCGCACCGCGCGCACGAACATCGCCACCGCATCCACGTCGAGCGATACCGTGGGCTCGTCGAGCACCCAGACCGGCCGCCCCGTCACCAGCAGCCGCGCCAGCCCCAGCCGCCGTTTCTGCCCCGCCGAGAGCGCCCCCGCCGGGCGGGCGCGCAAATCGCGCAGCGCGAACCCGTCCAGTGCCGCGTCTGTCTCCCCGGTGCCAAAGACCGCGGCCCAGAACGCAAGGTTTTCCTCGACCGTCAGCGTCGCCTTGAGCCCGTCGGCATGGGCGGCATAGGTCATCGCCTCGCGATCGAGGCTGATCCGCCCGGCCATTGGCGGCTGAAGCCCGGCGACGGTGCGCAGGAGCGTCGTCTTGCCGATCCCGTTCGGTCCGCGCAGGATCAGGGCTTGCCCGGCCTCCAGCCGGAACTCCAGCCCCTCGAGCACCGGGATGCCGCCACGCGCAACGGAAAGATCGCTTACTTCGAGTTCCATGGCCTCGCCTTAGCGCAGTCCGCGCGCCAACAGAACCGCTTTTCGTCGCGACATACCGCCGTCAAACCGGAAGGGCCGCGAGCGCGACGCGGCGGCCCTCGGCGGCCAGCACGTTCCATGTCCGGCAGGCCGCCGGCGTGTTCATGACCTCCGCGCCGATCCCCGCCGCCTCGATCTCGGCACGCAGGCCCGCGTCGATATGCGCAATCTCGGTCCCGGTACCGAACAGGATCACGTCGATCTCTCCCACCAGCGCCATGATGCGCGCCCGGTCCCGCAACCCCTCGAGTGGCTCCACCCCCGAAGCGGTCAGCAGAACCGCCCCCTCATAGACCTGGCCGCCAATGCGGAAAAACCCCTGCCCATAGCCGTCAATCGGCTGCACATCCCCGAAATCGACCTGTGTAAATCTCATCACGTCCCTCCGATGACCGACCAGAGCCCCGACAGCGCCGAGGCGGCGATGATCCCGTAGGCCACCGCGCGATAGAGCCTTTCATGGCCGGGCCGGAAAATCCACCAGCCCAGGCCGTTGCCCAGAAGATAGGGCAGCGCCGCCATCAGGCCAAGCGTCAGCGGCAGGCCCCACAACCGCCCGAGCACGGCGAAACTCACCAGGACAAGGATGTCGAACCCATAGAGATAGGCCGTGGCGTTGGCCCGGATCACCTGCGCCGGGTGCGGGCTTGCCATGTAAAGCAGGATCACCGGCGGACCCGGTATACCCACCGCCCCGCCGAGGAATCCCCCCACGCCTCCGGTGGCATAGATCAAGGGCGGCCGGAGCGTGCCACGATAACGCAGCCCGCCGACAAGCAGCACCAGAAGCCCCAGGCTCAGCACCGAAACCACGACCCGGAACACCACCGGATCGACCCAGAACAGCACCGCAAGCCCGGCCGGCAGCGCCACCATCGTTCCGGCGAAAAGCCGCATGAGATCGCGCGGATGACCCTCGCGCAGCGCCCGCGGGATGATCGGCAAGGGGCCGATCGCATCCATGACCACAAGGATGATGATCGCCCAGACCGGCTCGACCACCCGCGTGGCCACCGGCAGAAAGATCATCGCGGTGCCGAAACCGGCGAATCCGCGCACGATCCCGGCCACGAAGGCCGCGGCGAACACCCAGCCGATGCCCCCGATGGCGAGGGCCTCGGCTATGATTTCAGGCATCTATTTTGGCGTATTGCGTGCCCGCGTTTCCATCGGGCTTGGACCAGTCGCGCTTCACCCCCAGCCGAAGCAGGATGACGCTGGCCACGAAGATCGAGCTGTAGGTGCCCACGATCACGCCCCAGATCATGGCAAAGACAAAGCCCCGGATCACGTCACCGCCCAGCACGAAAAGCGAGATCAGCGCCAGAAGCGTGGTGAGCGAGGTCATAACCGTCCGGCTCAACGTCTCGTTGATCGAGATGTTGAGCACCTCCTTGAACGGCATCTGCTTGTATTTGCGCAGGTTTTCACGCACCCGGTCGAACACCACCACGGTATCGTTGAGCGAATAGCCCACGATTGTCAGGAGTGCGGCGATGATCGCCAGGTCGAACTTGATCTGCAATTCGCTGAAAATCCCGATGGTCAGCACCACGTCGTGCACCAGCGCGGCCACCGCC
>NZ_JAWLDS010000087.1:0-12623 GCF_041686535.1 Aquicoccus sp.
AACGGATCGACGCACCAGCCGATCCGCCGCGGGCCGTCATCGCGCGCGCGCCCGCTGTCGGGTGCGGCATTCCAGAGCGGATCATCCGACGAGCGCCGCCGCAACACGTCATAGGAGAGGCGCACATCGCCCATGCTGCGCGCGATCATGCCCTGAACGCTCATCGACTGCAGGAGCGGCGGGCGCTCGGCCGGGGCCGAGGGGTTGAACGCGGGCACCCGCCCCATCGACGGGCGCAAGGTCGCGCCGCCCACGCAATAGGCCGGGTAGCGCAGGCTCCCGCCCAGGTCATTGCCGTGGCCCATCACGCCCATGCCACAGGCCACCGCCGACGAGGCCCCGCCAGACGAGCCGCCCGAGGTCAGCCCCTTGTCCCAGGGGTTGAGCGTGCGCCCCCAGATCGGGTTCGAAGTAAAGAAGCGCAAGCTGAATTCCGGCGTCGATGTCCGCCCGATCACCACCGCACCGCCCGCGCGCAGGTTGCGCACCACCGGCGCGTCGCGTTCGCAGATCGCCTCGTTCAGCGCCGGGACGCCGTTGGGGTTGGTGCGCCCCTCGAAATCGACATTGGTCTTGACCGTCACCGGCAAGCCCCAGAGCGCGGGCAATTCCTTGGGGCGGTTGGCATCCATCGCCTCGGCCTGTTCCATCGCCGCCTCGTCCAGCGGATCGACCACCGCGCGCAGCCCCGGCTCGCATTCCGCCACCCGGTCCAGATGCGCCCGCGTCACCTCGGCCACCTTCACATCGCCCCTGGCCAGCGCCTTCGCGGTTGCGGTTGCACTCCACTTGATGATCTCGTCCATGTCGCTCTCCCTTCGGCTCCGGCACAGCAAAGCACGCCCGTCCCCGAACCGTAAACAGATAGTCGCGGGCCTCTACGGAACGTCACGGCAAACCGGCCGACTGGCCCCGACCCTTCCCGATCAATCCCATCCAGCGGAACAGCCACAACTGGAACACCACGACCACCCCCAGGAACCCGCACACTCCCCAGAAGGCCCAGCCTGTCTCGGCGCCCGGAATGCCGCCCACATTGATCCCCAGCAGCCCGGTGATCAGCCCAAGCGGCAAGAACAGTGCCGCCACCACCGAGAGGATCAGCATCTGCCGGTTCATCGCTTCGGCGCGCGCATCCATGATCTGGTCATGCACGATCTGCGAGCGATCGCGAATCGCATCCAGATCCTCGGCCAGCCGCGTCACCCGTTCGGTCGCCTCGCGCAGTCGGCCCCGTCCCGCGCGGTGCAGCCATGGCGCGTCCTCGATCTCAAGCGTTGTCAACGCGTCCCGCTGCGGGAACATGTAGCGCCTGAGCATGATCGCCACCCGGCGCACATCGGCCAGATCGCCGCGCCGCACCATGCCCTTCGCCTCGAGGGCCTGATCCTCCAGATCGTCGATCCGCTCATTGAGCGACATCACCACCGGCTCGGCCCGGTCGGCCAGCCGCAACGCGATGCGCGCGATCAGTTCCCCTGGGCTGTCCGGCCCATGGCCGGCCTGGCATTCGGCCAGAACGTCGCGCACCGCGTAAAGCGGGCGGCGCTGCAGCGTGACGACAAGCCGCTCCGACAGGTAGCTGCGCAGCGACACCATGTCCTCGGGCTCGGCCCCCGGCGACAGGTTCACGCCGCGCAGGTTCATCAGGATCGTCTCCTCGTGCACCGTGCAACGCGGCCGGGTCTCCTCGGCGGTCAGGGCCGCCACCGCCAGCGGGTCGAGCCCCGACGCCTCCACCCAACCGTCGATCTCGTCGGGCTGTCCCGACAGGTGCAGCCAGAGAACCCCCTCGCCAACCGCATCGGCGATCACCTCTGGAAACGCAATTTCCTTTGCACCACCCCGCCCATCGAGCCGGAATGCCAATCTCTCGCTCATCGCCTGCCTTCCTTTCCGCGGGCAAAAAGCACCCTTCCCGCTTTCCCTTTGCGCCCTCATTGGATAGAGGATGCCGAAACCGTTTCCGGATCAAGCAGGACCATTCATCATGGCAATGGACAAGACATTCAACGCGGCCGAGGCCGAAGCGCGCATCTACCAGGCATGGGAAAAGGCCGGCGCCTTCAAGGCGGGCGCCAACGCCTCGCGCGAGGAAACCTTCTGCATCATGATTCCGCCGCCCAACGTGACCGGGGCGCTGCATGTAGGGCACGCCTTCAACAACACGTTGCAGGACGTCCTGATCCGCTGGCACCGGATGCGCGGCTTCGACACGCTCTGGCAACCCGGGCAGGACCATGCCGGCATCGCAACCCAGCTCCAGGTCGAGAAGCAACTGGCCGCAACCGGCCAACCCGGCCGCCGCGAACTGGGGCGCCAGAAATTCCTCGAAAAGGTCTGGGAATGGAAGGGCCAGTACGGCTCGACCATCATCGACCAATTGAAACGCCTCGGCTGTTCCTGCGACTGGTCGCGCAACGCCTTTACCATGGCCGGCGCCCCGGGCGATCCGCGCATCGGGCACGAGAACTCTCCGGATTTTCACGACGCCGTCATCAAGGTCTTCGTCGAGATGTACAACCAGGGTTACATCTATCGCGGCAAGCGGCTGGTGAACTGGGATCCGCATTTCGAAACCGCGATTTCCGACCTCGAAGTCGAGAATATCGAAACCCCGGGCCACATGTGGCATTTCAAATACCCGCTCGCCGGGGGCGAGACCTATACCTATGTGGAAAAGGACGCGGACGGCAACGTCATCCTCAAGGAGGAACGCGACTACATCTCCATCGCCACCACCCGCCCCGAAACCATGCTGGGCGATGGCGCGGTGGCGGTTCATCCCTCCGACACGCGCTATGCCCCCATCGTGGGCAAACTTTGCGAGATTCCCGTCGGACCCAAGGAACACCGCCGCCAGATCCCGATCATCACCGACGAGTATCCCGACCCCGATTTCGGCTCGGGCGCGGTCAAGATCACCGGCGCGCATGATTTCAACGATTATGCCGTGGCCAAGCGCAGCGGTATCCCCTGCTATCGCCTGATGGACACCAAGGGCCACATGCGCGCCGATGGTCGCGCTTACGCCGACGAGGCCGCGGCGGCACAGGATTATGCCCGCGGCACCCCCTTTACCGAGACCGAGATCGACGCGATCAACCTCGTGCCCGACCACCTGCGCGGCCTTGACCGGTTCGAGGCACGCGAAAAAGTGGTCGAGGAAATCACCGCCGAGGGCCTCGCCGTGATGACCCGCGCCGACGATCCGCGGCTTGGCACCACCGCCCTCAAACCCGGCGCCGAGGGCGCAGACGAAATCGTGCCGCTGGTCGAATCGAGACCCATCATGCAGCCCTTCGGCGACCGCTCCCAGGTGGTGATCGAACCTATGCTCACCGATCAATGGTTCGTCGATGCCGCACAGGTCGTCGGCCCCGCCCTCGACGCGGTGCGCGAGGGGCGCACGAAAATCATCCCCGAAGCGGGCGAGAAAACCTATTACCACTGGCTCGAGAACATCGAACCCTGGTGCATCAGCCGCCAACTGTGGTGGGGCCACCGGATCCCGGTCTGGTACGGGCTCGACCTCGCGTCGCACGGGTTCAAGGACGACGAGGGCGACGGCGCGCTCGACCTTGTCGAGATGTCGCGCTTCCTGTCGCGCCAGCACCTGCTCCTGGGCGAGGAACGCCATCACGCGGCGCCCGATTTCGAGCATGTCAAGGCCGGCTTCCAGGACGTGCTTGCCTCCCTGCCCACCCCGCTCAACCACATGCGCATCACCGAGGTCACGGACCGCGCCAGCGCCATTCACGAAATGGCCGAAGGCTTTGCCGAATACGAGGCGACGCAGGATCCGACGAAACTGATCTACCCGCTCTGGCGCGACGCGGACGTGCTCGACACCTGGTTCTCCTCCGGCCTCTGGCCCATCGGCACGCTGGGCTGGCCCGACGACACCGAGGAGTTGCGCAAGTATTTCCCCACCGATGTGCTCGTCACCGGCTTCGACATCCTGTTCTTCTGGGTCGCCCGGATGATGATGATGCAGCTCGCCGTGGTCGGGCGCGAGCCCTTCCACACCGTCTACCTGCATCAACTGGTCCGCGACGAGAAGGGCCAGAAAATGTCCAAGACCCGCGGCAACGTGGTCGATCCACTCGAGATCGTGGGCGAATACGGCGCCGACGCGCTGCGCTTCACCATGGCGCAGATGGCGGCCATCGGTGGCGTGCTCAAGCTTTCGACCGACCGGATCAAGGGCTATCGCAATTTCGGCACCAAGATCTGGAACGCCGTACGCTTTGCCGAGATGAACGGAGTTTACGACATCCCCGCCCCGGATGGCATTCCCACACCGCAAGCCACGGTCAACACATGGATCGTGGGCGAGGTCGCGCGCACCCGCGAAACCGTTGATGCGGCGCTGGCGGAGTATCGCTTCAACGACGCGGCCAACGCGCTCTATGCCTTCACATGGGGCAAGCTCTGCGACTGGTATCTGGAATTTTCCAAACCCCTCCTGCAAGGCGAGGACAGCGCCGCACGCGATGAAACCCGCGCCACCATGCGCTGGGTGATCGACCAGACGCTTATCCTGCTGCACCCGATCATGCCCTTCATCACCGAGGAGCTTTGGCAACAGACCGCTGAACGCGACGGCCAGCTCATGCTCACCGACTGGCCCGAATACGGCACCGACCTGATCGACCCCGCCGCAGACCGTGAAATGAACTGGGTGATCGCGCTGATCGAGGAAATCCGAAGCGCCCGCCAACAGATGCACGTGCCCGCCGGTCTGCACCTGCCGATGCTGCAACGCACGCTCGATGATGCGGGCCGCGCTGCATGGGCGCGCAACGAGGTCATGATCAAGCGCCTCGCCCGCGTCGAAACCCTGACCGAGGCGGCGGATTTCCCCAAGGGCACCGTCACGATTCCCGTCGAGGGCGGCGAGTTCGGCCTGCCGCTCGCCGACATCATCGACGTGGACGCGGAAAAGGCCCGCCTGCAAAAGACGCTCGACAAGCTCGCGAAAGAGATCGGCGGGCTCAAGGGGCGGCTCGACAACCCAAAATTCGCCGAGAACGCCCCCGAAGAGGTCGTCGAGGAAGCCCGCGACAACCTCCGCGCACGGCAGGAGGAAGAGGCCACCCTCAAATCCGCCATGCGACGGCTCGCGGAACTGGACTAAAGCGTTCCGCCTTATACCTGTGACAGGGATAGGGCGGAACGCCGCGCATCATTTCAACGGAGCGCGCGTTCCGCAAACAGCTGTCGCCCAGGTTCTTCGCGGAACGCTTTGATCCCCGGCTTCATCTTGCCGGAAATACTCCACGGGGGTCCGGGGGTGTGAAACCCCCGGTCCTGCCCGGCGGCTCACTCACCGCACGGTGCGTTAACCGGATTCCACGTACCCGGCGCCGCCAACTGGGGGTGCACAGATGGCAGCCGGGCAGCAGCCGGGATTCACCCCCCTGTCTTGGGGGCGAAAACCCGCGTTAACCCCACCGCGCGGTCAGGTGAATTTCGGGTCGCGCTTTTGCATGTTGGCCGCGATCACTTCCATCTGGTGCGGCTTGCCGATAAGGTCCGCCTGCTCCCGGCTCTCGGCCAGAAGAACCGCATCCTCGCCCCCATCCCCTTCGGCCACGGCGATCAGGCGCTTGGCCGCCCGTATCGCGCTGGGACTCTTTTTCGCAATCAATTCCGCTATTTGCCGCGCCCGCACCAGCGGATCATCGGCGATCTCGCTGACCATTCCCCAGCCCAGCGCCTGATCCGCCGACATCTCCTCGCCGGTATAGGTCAGCCGCCGGATCACGTCCGAGCGCATCAGCTTCGGCATCAGCACCATGCCCCCCATATCAGGCACCAGCCCCCATTTCATCTCCATCACGGAAAGTCGGGTCTCCGGATGCGCCACCCGCAGATCCGCCCCCAACGCCAGTTGCAACCCGGCCCCGAAAACCACCCCGTGCAGGCTCGCGATCACCGGCACCGGCACCCGGCGCCAAACCATTGCAACCTCCTGATAAAGATTGGTATTCTTGCCGGCGCGTCGTGGCATCACCACCGCTTCCGGGTCGCCCCCGGCCAGGGCCGCGAAACTCGCCACATCGAGCCCGGCACAGAACGCCCGCCCCTCGCCCGACAGCACCACGGCGCGGATATCGGCCCTGTCACACAGCGCCTCGCCCGCCGCCACGATCGCCTCGGCCATCTCGGTATCGACCCCGTTCATCTTGTGCCCCCGGGTCAGCGTCACATGGGCGATGTGATCCATTATTTCCGTTGTCACGCGTGCCATCGGCATTCCTCCATTGGTCTGGGCCAAGATTGCCGCGTCATCGCAGCGCTGAGAACCCCTGACCCTGCGGCACACCCCATCAAGCCTTTGGTAACACCTTGGCTCCATACTCGGTCCAACACGGGGACGCATTCGCCATCTTGCCGTGCCCCACGTATCCGGGTTAACTCGCGCCATGACACATGGACCGCGCCTGACCCGCCTTGCCCAAACCCTGCCCGCCACGGTGCCCTTCGTCGGCCCCGAGGCACAGGAACGCGCCCGTGGCGCGGCTTTCGACGCCCGCATCGGCGCCAATGAAAACGTCTTCGGCCCCTCGCCCAAGGCTATCAAAGCCATGCAGCGCGCCGCCAGCGAGATCTGGATGTACGGCGACCCCGAAAGCCACGACCTGCGCGCCACACTTGCCCGCCACCACGCTGTGCAGCCCGAAAACATCATGGTCGGCGAAGGCATCGACGGGCTTCTGGGCTATCTTGCCCGGCTCACCATCGAACCCGGTGACCGCGTCATCACCTCTGACGGCGCCTATCCCACCTTCAACTATCACGTTGCAGGTTTCGGAGGCGAGCTGATCAAGCTCCCATATCGCGACGACCGCGAAGACCTGCCCACCCTGCTGGAAAAGGCCGCCGAGACAGAGGCAAAACTGGTCTATTTCGCCAATCCCGACAACCCGATGGGCACATGGACCGAAGCCGCCGAAATCGAGGCCGCCCTTGACATGATCCCCGAGGGCACGCTCTTGATCCTAGATGAGGCGTATGTCGAATTCGCCCCCTCCGGGATCGCGCCCATGATCGACATCGACGATCCACGCGTCATAAGGATGCGTACCTTTTCCAAGGCATACGGCATGGCCGGCGCGCGCGTGGGCTATGCGATGGGGGCCGCACCCCTGATCGACGCCTTCAACAAGATCCGTAATCATTTCGGCATGAACCGTGCCGCGCAAGCCGGCGCGCTGGCCGCACTCGACGATCCGCAGTACCTCGCCCAGACCATTGCCGACGTGGCCCATGCCCGTGAAGAGATCACCCGCATGGCCGCCAAGAACGGGCTCGTCGCGCTGCCTTCGGCCGCCAATTTCGTGGCCGTCGATTGCGGCGGCGACGGCGCCTTTGCCAAGTCCGTTCTGGATCAACTCGTCGCCCGTGGCATCTTCGTGCGCATGCCCTTCGCCGCGCCGGGCAACCGTTGCATCCGCATCAGCTGTGGCCGGCCCGCCGACCTGGCCCTTCTGGAAAAGAACCTGCCCGAGGCCCTCGCCGCTGCCCGTGCCTGACGCGATCTTTACCGCCTGTTCGTCTTTTCCGCGCTTAACTGCCCGGGAGAGGAACCGTCATGCAAGACAGCACCCACCGCGCAGCACCGGACCGCACCAGTCCCGCACTCGTCCTGGCGCTGGTGAAACTCTTGTGGTCCTTCTTTCTGATCTGGGTCAGTTTCGGCCTGCCCGCCGTGCTGGTTCTTGCGGTATTGCTGAACTATCTGATTTCCCGCCTCGGCCATTATCGCATGCGACAGGCTCGCGAGCCGAAGAACTGACACTCGTCTCATTATTGGGAAAAATACTCGAATCTTCGCCCCCCACACGCAGGACAAGGCCAGGTTCAGCCCTCCACCCGGGCCAATTCTGCTGCCGCCGCCTCAAGCGCCCCGCTGCCCCGGGGAATGTCCAGCGCCGCGAATGCCGCCTCGACCCCGCCCAGCAGGCCCATGATCATCTGCGCATTCACATGCCCCATATGGCCCATCCGGAAAAAACCCTCGCCCTTCTCGTCTCCCGGTTCCGACATCCCCAAGCCAATGCCCAGCGTCAGACCGGCATGCTCCTGAACCCAGCGGCGCAGGCGCGGCCCGTGGGGCAGACCGATGCGCAACGCGGTGACCGCGTGCGAGCGATACGCGCGGTCCCGGATGTTGAGGGTGAGAGGCCCTTCCTGCCCCCACGTCTCGCAGGCCGCCCAGATCGCACGGGCGTTGCGCGCATGCCGGGACCAGATTGCCTCGATTCCCTCTTCGCGAATCATGTCCAGCGCCTCGCGCAGCGCGAAAAGGTGATGCGTCGGGGCGGTGCCGCCGAAATACTGGTAATAGATCTCGGGGTTGGCTCGCGGCCCCCAATCCCAATATCGGCTGACCCGCTTAACCCGCGCCCGCGTCGCGTTCGCACGGTCATTGAAGAAAACGAAAGCCAGCCCCGGCGGCACCATCAGCCCTTTCTGGCTTCCGGCAACGGCCACGTCGACGCCCCAGGCATCCATCTCGAACCGGTCGCAGCCCATTGAAGCGATGCAATCAGCCATCAGGATCGCGTCATGCCCCGCTGCGTCGATCGCTCCGCGCAACCCGGCCATGTCGTTGCGAACACTTGACGATGTATCCACATGAGTTGCGATCACCGCCTTGATCCGCCCGTCACGATCACCAAGCAGCGCCTCTTCCACCCGGTTCGGGTCGAGCGGACGGGCATGCCCGAAATCTATCATCTCGACCTCGACGCCCAGGCCTTCGGCCATGTCGGCCCAACCATGGCCAAAGCGACCCGTCGCTGGCATCAGCACACGGTCGCCCGGGTTGAGCACATTGGCCAGTGCCGCCTCCCAAGCGCCATGTCCGTTCGAAACATAAATTGCCGCGTGGCCCTCGGTCCGCGCCACGTATTTCAGATCAGGGATGAGCGTAGCCGTCATCTCGTGCAGCGCACCCTCATATATGTTCGGCGCCGGACGGTGCATCGCTCTGAGCACCCTGTCGGGCATCACCGAAGGTCCCGGAATGGCAAGGTATTCACGACCACCAGTGTCTGACATCTTGGGGCTCTCCTGATATTTCGCGCGACATTAGCCGCTGCCCGACCGGCGTCAATCCCGTTCCGGCGTGGTGACAGCCTGCCTTGCCACATCGCGGCCCCTTGTCTACATGGGGCCTGATCAGGGCCGATACCCGGCCAATGAATGAACGGAATGCCGCGCATGACGCCGATCGCAAAATTCCACACCTGGCGGCGAAACCTGCGCGATGATCTCAAGGTCAGTTCGCTCGCCACGCCCGAGGATCGACGCAAGGCCAGACAGTACATGCTCTGGTTCGATCATGAGATCGTGCGTATTCCTTGGGCCAACTTTGCGCAGGTCGCACCCGGCGTCTATCGGTCCAACCAACCGACACGCACGCGGCTCGAGAATTACGCGGCGCGCGGTATCAAGACGATCCTGTTCCTGCGAGCCGCGTCGCCTATCCCGCCATATCTCTTCGCACGAGAAAACTGTGAGGCGCTCGGCCTCACACTGGTCGAGCGGAGCCTTTCTGCCCGCTCGGCGCCCAAACGCGAAAGGGTCATGGATCTGATCGCGACCTTTCCAACGCTGGAAAAACCGTTTCTGATGCATTGCAAATCCGGCGCCGACCGGGCCAGCCTCGCCTCGGTGATCTGGCTCCTGTCCCAGGAAGGGGCGAGCGTTGCGCAAGCCCGCAAGATGCTCAGCCCCCGGTTCATCCATTTCAAATGGACGAGAACCGGCATTCTTGACTATTTTCTCGACACATACGAGGCATTTAACGCCCGCACGCCGATCCGCTTCGCCGACTGGGTGGCCACTGAATATAACCCTGCCGCACTTCAGGCGGGCTTCGACGACAAGGTTCCACCGGCATGAGCGCGCCTGCCCCGCAACACGACCCGGCCGCGCCCGGCAGCACCCGCAGCCGGGAACTGGTCACATGGATCTGGCGCGATTTCCTGCGCAGGCATTGGATCGTGATCCTTCTCGCCTTTTGCTTCATGGCCCTCGAAGGCGCGATGCAAGGGGCGCTCGCCCTCATGATGCGACCCATGTTCGACGACGTCTTTGTTGCCGGTGATCAGGGCGCGCTCATATGGGTCGGTCTCGGGGTGATGGGCATTTTTCTAATTCGCGCACTGGCCGGACTCGGCCAGAAAACTGCCCTGTCCTATATCGCCCAGAATGTCGCCGCAGACATGCGCTGCAATCTCCTCGATGGAATCATGACGCAGGACGGAGGCTTTCACCAGTCCCACCCGCCCGGTTTCCTGATCCAGCGGGTGCAGACCGACGTGACCACCGTCAACAACGTCTGGCCCAAACTCATGACCGGGCTGGGACGTGACCTCATTTCGCTTGTCGTGCTGATCGGGGTCGCGCTCTCGGTCGACTGGAAATGGACGCTCGTGGCGATGGTCGGCGCGCCTCTGCTGATCGCGCCAAGCCAGCTTGTGCAACGTTTCGTTCGCGCACGCGCGCGCGAAGCCCGCGATCTGGGAGCAAGGCTTGCCACGCGGCTGGACGAAGTCTTTCACGGGATCATCCCGGTGAAACTGAACCGCCTCGAAACCTATCAATCCAATCGCTACAAGTCGCTCTCGCGCGATCTCATTCGCACCGAGGTCCGTACCACGGCAGGCTCTGCTGCCATCCCCGGTCTTGTCGATGTCATGGCCGGGATCGGATTCTTCGGCGTGCTCTACTACGGCGGGCGCGAAATCATCGAGGGTGAGAAAACGGTTGGTGAATTCATGTCTTTCTTCACCGCTATCGGCCTGGCCTTCGAACCGTTGCGCCGCATTGGCGCCATGGCAGGGCTGTGGCAAGTGGCGGCCTCGGGGCTGGAGCGGGTCAAAGATCTCTATGACGCCGAACCGACGCTCGTCTCTCCCAGCAACCCGGTCCCCCCACCCACAGGGGTGCCCGGAATCACGCTGTCTGACGTCCATCTGGCCTATGGCGACACCACGGTTCTCAGCGGGCTTGACCTGATCGCCGAGCCGGGCAAGACCACCGCGCTTGTCGGGGCGTCCGGCGCAGGAAAGTCAACCGTGTTCAACATTCTCACCCGGCTTGTCGATCCGCAGAAGGGCAAGGTCCGGATCGGCAATGTTGATGCCTCGGCCATGACCCTTGGCGACCTGCGCGATCTTTTCTCGGTGGTCAGCCAGGATGCGGCACTGTTCGACGAAACACTGCGCGAAAACATCCTGCTAGGCCGCACCGACGTCTCCGACGCACAGCTCGACAAGGTGCTCAGGGCCGCCCATGTCACCGATTTCCTGCCCAAGCTGGCCCAGGGGCTCGACACGCAGGTCGGACCACGTGGCTCCAACCTCTCGGGCGGTCAGCGCCAGCGCGTGGCGATTGCCCGCGCGCTCTTGCGCGATACGCCCATCCTGCTGCTGGACGAGGCGACATCGGCCCTTGATGCCGAGTCCGAGAAGGTGGTCCAGGAAGCGCTTGAAAAGCTCTCCAAGGGGCGTACCACGATCGTCATCGCTCACCGGCTCTCGACCGTGCGCGACGCCGATCGGATCGTGGTGATGGACCGGGGCCGCGTCGTCGATCAGGGCACGCATGAGGAACTGCTTGCCCGCGGGGGTATCTATGCTCGGCTTCACGCGCTCCAGTTCAAGACCGACGGCCCCACCGCCGACAGCGTTGCGCAGGCCAGGCTGGCCAAATCGAACGCGGGAAACAGCGCCCCCTCCGAAGCGCCGCGTGGACTGATCGGGCGTCTGGTTAGACTCTTCTCGCCCTGACACCTGTTCAGGGACCTTTCGACACATATATTCAATGGGCGAACGGACAGGAGACGAAACCATGACCCGTGCGATCTATCGTATCACCGGACCAGACACGGAAGCGTTTCTCCAGGGACTCGTGACCAATGACGTGGCAAAGCTCGCAGATGGCATCGTTTATGCCGCCTTTCTCACGCCACAAGGGAAATACATCGCCGACTTCTTCCTGATTCCGGCGGACGATACCGTGCTTCTCGACATCGACGCCTCGATCGCCGCACCGACGATCCAGCGGCTTTCGATGTATCGCCTGCGCGCCGATGTGCAAATCGAGGAAACTGCCTTGCACCTTCACAGGGGCACCGGCACCCCCCCATCGGACGGATTCGGCGATCCGCGGCACCCCGACATGGGCTGGCGAGCGTATCGCGACACGCCGCAAGCAGATGATGAAATCGACTGGACCGCCCTTCGCGTCGCTCACTGCATCCCCGAAACCGGAATCGAACTCACTCCGGATACGTTCATTCTGGAGGCCGGATTCGAACGGTTGAACGGCGTCGATTTCCACAAGGGCTGCTATGTCGGGCAGGAAGTGACCGCCCGGATGAAACACAAGACCCAGTTACGCAAGGGCCTTGCCCGTGTGCGCCTTTCAAGTCCGGCGAAACCCGGCACGCCGCTCACTGGAAACGGCAAACCCGCCGGAGAGCTTCACAGCGTCGCGGGCGATCATGCGATTGCCTATCTGCGCTTTGATCGGGCGGGCGACGGGCTCATGGCGGGTGACGTTGCGGTTACCTGGGAAAAAGACTGAGACCAGCTACACCA
>NZ_JAWLDS010000088.1:0-12339 GCF_041686535.1 Aquicoccus sp.
TGCTTGGCATCCGGGGTCAGCTCGACCGAAGGTTCATCAAGCGGTTTTTCGGGCGTCGGATCGTTGAGACCGATGCCATAGCGCGCGGCCTCTCCTGCGGGGTCGAGCCGCGCGCGATTCACCAGTTCCAGGAAAAGCTGTTCGTTCGCAGTTGGTTCCTTGATCGGTGGCATGATCACCTCGCATTCTCGCCCATGGACGCGGTATTGTTCGGTGTCCCTGATACCATCCCCCCGGACCCGATGTCATGTCCGTCCTCGAAATACCTCCATGGGATCTCGCAAACGTCCCCGCGCATCCTGCCCAACCCCGATAAGCCGGCCCGCCCGGATCATCGTGGTCGCGACAGGATCAGCCGCGCGCCACCCCGCAGGAGGCCACTGTCGCGGCCGTGGCCGCGCGCCTCGAAGAAAAGCGCCAACGTACCCCCGCCGCGGGCGAACGGAACCTCGTACCGGGCGCCCAGCGTGCCGAACTCCAGCCGCTGCCTGTGGCTTGTGTCGATCGCCAGCAGCGCGGAGTCTATGCGCATCCGGCTGGAGACCTGCCGCACGCCCAGCCCCGCCGAGAGGCTCAGCGATCCCGGCAGGGCCTCGGGCAGGACACCGGGGCCCAGGCGACGCGTGATCATGGCCTCGGCCTCGGCAAAACCCGTCTCCGCGGCGATGCTGATCGGGTCCTTGAAAACGCCCGCGCCACCGGGCAGGGCATGGCGCCCCTGCCCCCGTCCACCGCGAATGGCCCCCTCAAGCTCCCAGCCCGGGTCGAGCCGGCGCCGCACCCGCAGGCCGATGGTCGTCTCAAGGCTCTTCTCGGTGCGATAATCCGGCGTTCCCCCGACGCTGCCGATACCGCCCCCCGCCGCGCCACCGCCCCCTGCCCCCCAGTCGCCCAGGAAACTGTCCACCGCGTGGTCGACCGCCGCCGGCGCATAGCCCGGATCCTCCTGCGCGAGCGTGACCTCGGGGTACAGGCTGACTTGCGCACAGCCCCCCAGACCGACCCCCACGAAAAGCAGCATGATGGCGCGAACCGGCCACCGATTCGCACCGCGAGACGCCGATGACGCTGTGATCCGGAGCGAAAACCTGACATTGATCCAGATCATGTTGGCCCCACAGGCTGACATATAGAACCGAAATGGTATTATGGGGCGGTAAGTCATGTTTTTCACATCCGAATCTGCACCTCGATTTCCACAGGTGCGGCAGGCCGGGCCGCGACAAGGCTTACGAACGCTCGATGCGCCTCTGAACACGATATTCAACAGACTGACAGGAAACCAGAAATGACCAGTGTTATCCTCACATCCGGCTTCAGGGATCTGCTTGAAGACGACACGATTCTTCCGGATCTCAAGGGCTTTGCCCTCGATTACGAGGGGGAACTTTCCGCCCTCGGAGATACAGATCCTTCCGCGCCGCCGTCACTCACCTCGAGCCTCGTCCAGTTTTTCGAACAGAGCACCGACCCGGCCTATCCCCAAACCTACACCGTGTCCTTCAGCGGCAGTGGCATCGGCCCGATCAGCAGCATCGAAGATCTGGAGACGGCCCTCATGGAGGGGGTGGCGACCGGCACACTCGATGAGGTCACGATCGACTACGGCAGCACCGAGATCCTGTCGCTGGACATGGGCAGCACCAGCTATACCCTGACCACCGGCGACCAGTCTCTTGAATTCACCGGCGCCTTTCCCGACACGATGGCCGATTTCGGGGCGCTTGTCGGCATGGCCAGCGAGATCGACAACATCATCTACATGAGCAGCGCCGAACGCGAGGCAATCCTCGCACCGCTGCTGGAGTATGACATCACCGAAGTGGTCCTGCGCGATTCCGGCACCGAATTGCTCTCGATGGGTGTCGATACCGAAACCGGCACCTACACGCTCGAAGCGGGCGGCTACACGCTCGACGCCAGCATCACCACCCCGCCGTTGCCCGAGTTGCTGAACACGCTGTTGCAGTTCGAGATGGAATTCGGCGAAGCCGGCGTGGAGGCCCCGCACCTGCGCCTCTACGATGCCGATGGCACCCTCGTCGCCGAAGAACTCGATGCGCCCGACCCCGACGCGCCGAGTTTCCACGGTGGCTATGCCTGGTTTGACTACACCCCGACGGAAAGCGGAACCTACTACATGTCGGCCGCCAGCGTCGACGATACCGGTTTCGGCTTCTACGACATGGGATACTGGATATCCGGCAGCACCGGGGACTTTGCAGAGTTGACCGAGGACGCGGATGCGCCCGCCGACGCTACCACCCCCTATAGCTTCGGCCCCGAAGAAACGGTCATGTTCAACGGCGTACTTTTCCCCGAGGCCGACCGCGACTGGGTTGCGGTCGAACTCGAGGCGGACACCGAGTATGGATTCTCGATGTCCGGATTCTTCGAGCCGCCCTGGGAATTCGAAGGTTATTCCCTCGGCCCCATCACCCTGACCGACCCGCTGGGTGAGACGATCCTGCATATCCCGGAAACGGACCTGACCGACACCATGGCGCTTCAGGAGCTGATCGACGAGATCAGCACCCTTCTCGAAGGGCTCGGCCTGCCGCCGCTGCCCGAGGGGCTCCTGGGCCTCAACAGTGGCGATCCGCACCTTCTGACGCTCGATGGCGCGGCCTATGACTTCCATGCCGCGGGCGAATACGTGATGACCCGCGCCACCGACGGCTCGGATTTCGAGGTCCAGGCCCGGATGAGCCCCGTGGGCGAGAACGTCACCGCCAACGTGGCCGCCGCGGTGCGACTGGACGGTGGCAACGTGATGGTCGATGCCAGCGCCGCGAACCCGCTGACCGTGGATGGCGTTGCCACCACCGTTGCGGATGGCGGGTTCATTGACGTTGGACAAGACCGGGTCTACCGCGAGGGCGACACCTACACCCTGATCCACACCCGCGACGGCGATCTCGAAACCGGCTACAGCGCGGTCGTGGTCGGCGTGGTCGGCGCGCGGGTGGACATCACCGTCGCGCTCGACAGCTACTGGGCCGGCAATGTCGAGGGACTTCTTGGCAATGCCGACGGCAACGCCGCCAACGATATCGCGCTGGCCGATGGCACCGCGCTCGACCGGCCGCTGAAATTCGATGACGTTTATGGCCAGTTTCGTGACGACTGGCGCGTGGATGACGCCGCCGACAGCCTGTTCAGCTATGGCGCGGGCGAAGGCCCCGACAGTTACTACCTGCCCAACTACCCCACCGGCATGATCGGCCTCGACAGTTTCGACCCCGATGATGTGAGCGCGGCCGAAACCGTGGTCGAGGCGGGCGGGCTGATGCCGGGCACGCTGGCCTTCCAGCAGGCGGTTCTCGATTACCTGCTGACCGAGGACGAAACCTATATCGAGACCGCGACCAACACCCAGACGGTGGTCGACAGCCGCCCGGCCGATGCCCCCGCGATCGAGACACCCGACACAGACGGTGGCGGGCTCGAGGGACTTTTGACCCTGTCGGGCAGACTGACCGACCTCACGGGCGACGATATCAACGGCGCCACCGTGACCTTCCAGCCCGAAGGGAGCAGTGTCAGCCTCGCGCGGCTGAGCCGCGGCGACGGCGATTTCAGCTTTGACATGGTTGCGGGCGAAACGGGCGTTCTCAACGCCACGCGCGGCTATGTTGACGGCGAGGATCCCTCGATCGGTGCGCCCGACGCGCTTGACGTACTGCGCATCGCGGTGGGGCTCGACCCGTCCTTCGGCCCGGCCCAAGCGCAGAACTTCGTCGCCGCCGATATCAACGGCGATGGGGAGGTTACGCCGGGCGACGCGCTCGACGTGCTGCGCCACGCGGTGGGCCTCGAAAGCGAGAACACACCGCACTGGCAGTTCTTCGCGGCCGATACCGACTGGTCTGCGCTCGACCTCGACGTGGACAACGCATCGGTCGTAAGCGGCATCGATGTCGATGCCCTCGTCGCGAATATCGACATGCCGATGACCGGCATCCTGATCGGCAACATGGAAACCGTGGTCGGCTGATCCGCCACGACCTCCCCGGGGGCACCTCAGCGGTGCCCCCGACCGTCCGACCCGCTGCGCGCGGGTCGGCCCCGAACACTCGGCTTTGAGAAAAATCGGCGTTAAACGCCGCGGTTCGGTCACGTTGCGGGCCGGCCGGGCGCCCACCTTCCTGCACATTCTTGCCCCTGATCAATCGGGTGAGGTGGGTCATGTGGCTGGAATTGCGCGGCAGGGCGGGCACGGGGATCGAAGCGTTCGAGAACGGTGTCACCGACACGGTGGTGCTGGAAACCGACGCGGGGACGTTCGTGCTGGCCGGCACCGGGCGCATGGGCGGGGTGATGGCCTTTCGTCTCGGCCCCGAGGGCGACCTCTCGCTTACCGACAGCCGCCTCTTCACCGGGTCGGACGCATTGGCGGCCAGCGGCAAGCTCGCGCTCGTCGACACTGGCGACGGTCCGATGCTGATATTCGGGGCGGGGACGGATGCGCTTCTCGGCTACATGATCGGCGCCGACGGCAGCATCGGCGGGCGCGTCGGTATCCCCTTCGACTCCGCCCGAAGCGAGATCGCCGCCGGAGACGACGCCATGCTGCGCGCCTGGGCGCTGCACAGCGATACAGGTGTCGCACCCGTCCCGGATGGGTCATGGCATGTCGGAACGGTCGGGTTTGACGTCAGCGGCACGGGCGAGGCCGCCCATGTCGTGGCGATTGGCGGGCTTGACACTCACGTCACGCTCATGCCCCGCGACGGCAGCGGCGGGATCACCCGTTTCGGCGCCTCCAACGGGCTCGGCATCGCCGCCCCCACGGCGCTGGAGCTGGTCGAAACCGCCGCCGGGCGCTGGGTGATCTTGGCCGCGGCCGAGAGTTCATCGCTCTCGGTCCTGGCGCTCGACGCGAACGGATCATTGCAAGCCACCGACCATGTCATCGACACGCGCAACACCCGTTTCGGTGGCGTGCAGGCCCTGGCCACCGCGCAAAGGGGCGATGACGTGCTGGTGGTGGCCGGCGGTGCCGATCACGGGCTGAGCCTGTTCCTGCTCTCGACCGAAGGGCGGCTCATCTGGCTCGACACGCTTGAACACGGCACCGATGCGGGGCTCTACAACATCAGCACCCTGTCGGCGATCGTGATCGACGACGACCTGATCGTCACCGCCGGATCGCAGCGCGACCCGGGGCTAAGCACCGTGCGCGTGCCACTGGCCGATCTGGGCGTGACCGGTGAAATCGCCGCGGGCGGCGCGGGGCGCGACGTTCTGATCTCGTCACCGGACAACGCCACTCTGAGCGGCGGCGCGGGCGCCGATGTCTTTGTGGTGCGGATGCAGGACACGCCGGTCCGGATCACCGATTTTCAGCCCGGACTCGACCGGCTGGACCTGTCCGACTGGCCGATGCTACGTGACGTGGCACAGCTCGGGATCACGACCACGGAACGCGGCGCGACGCTCTCCTACCGGGATTACAGCATCGTCATCATCTCGGAAAATGAAACGGCGCTGACCGCAGAGGACATATTCGCCCATGGTTTCCAGGGGCCGGACCGGGTGCTGATCCTTGCTGAGGTCAGCAGCGGCGAAGAGCAGCCCGATGACGACGCTTCGGACCCGCCACCGGATGACGACCCATCGCCACCCCTTGAAGACGAGCCGGTCGAGCCGGGCGACGGCGCGGATGACCCGGGAGATGACACGCCGCCCCCCGCCGAAAGCGGGCCGCGTGTCGTCGATCGCTTCGGGCAGGGGCTGGAGGGGGCCAGCGTCACCTTCTCGACCGGGACCGGCTCATCCTATGACACCACGACCGACGCAGCGGGCCGCTTCACCCTACCGAGCAACCCCGCGGGCACGCTGGTCCTGACCCGGTTTCATACCGCGGCCGACCCGGCCATCGGCGTCACCGATGCGCTCGACGTGCTGCGCCTTGCGGTAGGGCTGGATGACGGTGTCGACCCGCTCGATCTCATCGCGGCGGATGTGAACCGCGACGGAGAGGTCACGGTCACCGATGCGCTCGATCTGCTGCGCCTTGCGGTGGGGCTGGATACTGACCTGTCTGCGGAATGGGTGTTCATCGACAGCGCCGCAGACCTGAGCGGCGTGACCGCGCGCGCGGTGCGCTATGACAGCCAGATTGCGCTGACCGGCGCGGACATGGCCGCCGACCTGTCGATAACCGGCATCCTGCTGGGCAACCTGAGCGACACCGCCTGAGCCGCGTGTCATTCGCGCAGGGCGTTCTCCTTCACCCGCACGACCGGCCGGGTGAGATATTCCAGGACCGTCTTGGAGCCGGACAGGATATCGACCTGCGTGACCATCCCCGGCATGATCTCCACGGCGACCCCTTCGGCATCGAGGATGTTGTCATCCGTGCGGATCTCCACGACGAAGAACTCCTCCTCGTCGCGTTCCGACCGGGTGACCGCGTCGGCACCGATGCGCACGATCTCGCCATCAAGGCTGCCGTAGCGGGAAAAGTCATAGGCCGTGACCTTCACCTTCACCGGTTGACCCGGGTAGATGAAGGCAATGTCGGCCGGCCGCACATAGGCCTCCACCAGAAGCGTGTCGTCCAGCGGAACGATCTCGATCAGATCCTCCCCCCCACGGGCGAGACCGCCCAGGGTCTGGCGGTGGATCCGGTTGACCACGCCGCGGACCGGCGCCCGCAACCGCGCGCGCTCCGCCCGGCTTTGCAGCGCCGGCAGCGACGGCTTGAGCGCCGCCAGTTCCGCCGTCGCCAGCGCCAGGTCAGACAGGGCCGAGGACCGCTGTTGCGAGCGGCGCGATCGGATCTGGTCGTCGATCTCGTCCAGCGCCGATTGCAACCGCGACAGCGCCGCCTTCGCGCGGGTCTCGCGTCCGCGCCACTCCGCCTCCGTGCGCCGCAACGAAAGCAGCGTCGTTTCGGGCTCGACCCCGCGCTCGACCAGCGGTTCCATCATGGCGCGTTCCTCGGCCATCACCTCCAGGGTCTCGCGCGCGGTCTGCAGGTCAACGCGGCCCTCTTCCAATTGTTGCTGGCGCTGGTTGCGCTGGCGTTCGAGGATGTCGATCTCGTCCCTCAACTCGGCCTGCCGCCCGTGATAAAGTGATGTTTCCGACCGGACCACGTCGGGCGCATGGGTGACCAGGATGTCGGAAAACTCCAGTTCGACATTGTCGATCTCGGCCTGAAGCCGCTCGATCCGGGCCATCAGGCCATAGGCGCGCTGCTGCTCCTGGTCGAGCTGGCTCGAGACCTCGGTGCCATCCAGTTCCATCAGCAGATCGCCCTCTTCGACAATATCGCCTTCCGCGACATGAACCGCCTTCAACACCGCGGGTTCGGTCGCCTGGATGACCTGAAGATCGCGCGACGGCACGATCCGCCCCTCTGCGCGCGTCACGTCGTCAAGCTCGGTGCGTGCCGCCCAGACTCCCGCCGCCAGCAGGAAAAGCAGGATCACGGCAAGCAACAGTGATCCGCGAAACGGCGACGAGCCGCGCATTTCCTTTGCCATCTTCTCCAGGTCGTGGTTACGCGCCATCCGCACGTCCCCCCTTGCCGGCGTCGCCCGTACCGGCAACGCCCGTGGCGCCGGCGCTGGCTTGCGCGCGGCGGTTGAGAATGCTCTTGGGGCCGTCCGCCGCGATCTTGCCCTGGTCGACCACGATCACCCGGTCAACAAGGTCCAGCAGGCTGGTGCGATGGGTCACGATCACCACTGTCCGGTCGGCCATCTCGGCCTTGAGCCGGGCAATGACTTCGGCCTCGTTCTGCACGTCCATCGCGCTGGTCGGCTCGTCCATCAGCAGGACCGGCGGCCGCCCCACCAGCGCGCGCGCCAGCGTGATCGCCTGTTTCTGGCCTCCCGAAAGCCCCTCGCCACGTTCGGCCAGCATCATGTCATAGCCGGATGGGTGGCGCTTGACGAAATCCTCCACCCCCGCGATCTGCGCGGCCTCGAGGATCTCGTGGTCGCGCGGGCGCATCGCGCCGATGGCGATGTTCTCGCGCACCGTGCCGGTGAAGAGCCACACATCCTGCAACACCGACCCCACGTTGCGACGCAGGTCGCCCGGGTCGATCTGCCGGATGTCGATCCCGTCCATCCGAACCGACCCCGCCCGCGGCTCGTAAAGGCCCAGCATGAGCCGCGCAACCGTGCTCTTGCCCGACCCGATCCGCCCCAGGATCGCGACCTTCTCGCCGGGCTCGATGGTGAACGACACGTTGCTGAGCGCATCGATGCCCTGGTCGGGATAGGCAAAGGAGACATTGTCGAAGCTGATCTGACCCCTCAGGCGCGGGCGCGAGATCCAGCCCTTGCCCTCGGGGCGCTCGCTGTCGGCCTTCATCAGCGCATCGAGGCTGCGATACGACGTGCGCGCCTGGTTGAACCGCGTCAGCGTCTGCGCCAGTTGCGCCAGCGGCGCCAGGGTGCGCCCGGTGAGGATGACACAGGCAATCAGCGCGCCCATGCTGACCTCGCCCGCGGTGATCAGGAACACGCCGTAGAACACGATCATCACCTGCGCCGCCTGCTGGGTGAAGGCGGTCGCGTTGATCGCGAACTGGGTCACCGCGCGGCTTCTCAGCCCATGCTCGGATTGCCGCGCGATCGCCTCTTCCCAGCGCGCGCGCATCCGCCGCTGCGCCCCGGCGGCCTTGATCGTCTCAAGCCCGGCCACCGTCTCCACCAGCACGCCCTGTTTCGACTGCCCGTCGGCAAAGCTCTTCTCGGCCAGCCGCGACAATACCGGCTGCACCGCGATACCGACGATCAGGACCACGGGCACCGCGATCGCGGGCACCAGCGCCAATGGCCCGCCGATCAGGTGGATCACCCCGATGAACAGGATGATGAACGGCAGGTCCACCACCGCCACCAGCGTGGCCGAGGTAAAGAATTCGCGCAGCGTCTCGAACTCGCGCAGGGTGCTCGCAAGCGCCCCGGTGGAGCCCTTGCGCGCCCGCATCTGCATGTCCAGCAACTGGTCGAATATGCGCCGTCCCATCACCATGTCGGCCCGCTGCCCCGCGCGGTCGATGAACCCGGCGCGCAGGCTCTTGATCAGGAAATCGAAGAACAGCGCGATCCCCACTCCGAAGGTCAGCGCGATCAGCGATTCCAGCGCCTCGTTCGGCAAGACCCGGTCATAAACCACCATGATGAAAAGAGATGTGGACAGGCCGAGAAAGTTGGCCAGCACCGCTGCAAGCAGCACCTGCGTATAGGCCCAGCGATTCTGCGCCAGCGTGGACCAGAACCAATGCCCCTGCCGCCCGCCGCTCACCGCGGCGATGTCGTCGCGATGTTCGGCACGCATCAGCAGCGCGTATCCCGAATAGACCTCCTCGATCGTGTCGAGCGCGACCTCGCCCAATCCCTCGCCGATATCCGGGTCATATACGGCGATCCGGTTGCCGGGCAGTTTCTGGTAGAGCACCACGGCGCGGTTATCCTCGAGCAACAGGATCGCTGGCATCAGCGTGTTGTCGAAATCCTTGAGCTTGCGCTTGCCGAACCCCGCCTGAATCCCGGCGCGCTCGGCCGCGACGATGGCATCGCGCACCGTCAGGCTGCCCTGCGCGCCGGATTGCGCGGCCTGCAACGCGGCCAGCGTGATGGGGCGGTCCAGCGTCGAGGCGACATGCATCATGCAGGCTTCCAGCGGCGTGACCGCGTCACTCCCGCCCGCGGCGCCTGCCTGCTCACCCTGCTCCAGCCTGACCACGCGCGAGTCGCTCATCGTCCCCAGTCCTCGTCAGCGACACGCGCGACCGGGCTTTCGCCCTCATCCTGCGCCTCGCTCTCGTTCTCCGCGTGAACCTGCGGCAGCACAATGCCGAACGCGTCCAGAATGTCGCCGGTCAGCGCCAGCGCGGCATACCCGCTCAACGCCAGTTCGCGTTTCGCCACGATCAGGGTTTCACCGGCCTCGAAAAGGTCACGCTGCGCATCGAGCAGGTTGATCAGGCTGCGCCTCCCGATGGAAAACTGCTCGCGCGCGGATTCCACCGTCGCCTCGTTCGCACTGACGGAATCGCGTGCCGCCTGCAACCGGGCCCTGCCCGCGCGCTGGTCCGAGCGCACGAATTCCAGAGCCCTGCTGATTTCACGGGCGAGCCCCGCGCGATCGGCCTGCAATGCCTCCAGCCGCGCCTCGGCCTCGCGCACTGCTGCGGCCCTCTGGCCCGGCGCACCGGGATCGTAATCGAACACCAGGTCGACATCGCCATCCGTGCCCGACCCCACCGCCTCGCGCTGCGCGGTGCCGCGCATCTGCAACTGGGGAAAGCGCGCGGCTTGGGTGGCCGCGACATCAGCCTCGGCGGCCTTGATCGACGCATCCAGGCCGCGGATTCGCGGGCTGGCGGCGATCAGCGCATCATCCGACGCATCCGGCAGGGCCGGCGCCGTCGGGGGGGCGGACAAGTCACCCGGCGCGCGGCCAAAGACCTCGCGGAACACCGCTTCGGCCCGGTCGCGTTGCGACAGGGCCTGCACCTCGCGCGAGACCGCGTTCGCCAGCCGTGCCCGCGCGGTCAGCACGTCCGACTGGGTCCCGGCTCCCGCTCCGAACCGGTCCTCGACCTGCTCCAGCAGGCGGCGATGCGCATCCGCGTTGCTCTGGGCGAGGCTGTACTGCTCACGCGCCGCGGTCAGATTGTGCCACGCCTCGACGGCCTCCATGGTCAGTGCCGCGGCAACCTCGAGCCGCGCGCCACGGCTTTCGAATACCCGCGCACGCGCCGCGATCTGTCGGCTCGCCGTGGTGCCCCCGTCATAGATCAATTGCAGGATCTGCAGAACCGGGCTGATCCCGTTGCCACTGACCCCGGACCCGACCGTCGCCCCGAGCGAGAACCGCGGCAGATAGCCGGTTGACTCGCTGTCCTCGCGGGCCTGGGCCGCGCGAATATCCGCATCCGACGCGGTCAGGCGCGGGTGGGTCTCGACCGCCTCCACCACCCTGCCGCCGAACGCGCTGCGCGACACGGCGTCGGAGACCCGCACCTCGCGTTCCCCGGGCGGCGCGTCGAACCCCGACTCGAGCGTGTCCAGATCGGGCAGGTCCGCACAGGCCCCCAGCATCAGCACCGCCCCGGCCAGAAGCACGTTCACCGACATCCGCCAATGTTGCGGAATCGGTGCGCGGGCGGCGCGTTCACTGCACGAGGTGGTCATGTCATCAATGCCTTTCTTTCAACCGCTTGCGCCGTTTCGCCCTCTATACGCCATCTGCAAGCCAATGCTAACCCCGCGACGGTCCGGGCGGGCCGTCCTGGTCGGGTTTTTCTTCCTCCTCCCGGGTCGGGAGATCCGTCTCCCGCTCCTGCGATGCGGCCAGCGCATCGAAGAATCCCGACAGCGCGGCTTCCTGGGCCGGGCCGGGCCTGTCCTGCGCCGCGGTTGGCAGGTCGGGCGCAACTGGGCTGGCCGGTCGGTCCGGCTGTGCCTCGGCCGCGGCGAGAAGCGGCAAGTGATGCAGCGAAACCGCCTGCACATGCAAAAGCGCCAATGCCCCGCAGCGGTGCAGCGCGGAAAGATCGGCGCGGCGCAGGGTGTCGATTCGGGCGCGGTCGGGCAGCCAAAGCCCTTGGCTATCCATATGCGCCAAACCCGGCGGGGGCTCGAACGGGATCAGCAGATTGCGCGCCGCGATCTCGCTCATCGCCTCACGGGTGCGCGCCTCGGCGGCGGCACGTTCCCTGAAAAAGCCGATCACCTGCTGGATCGCCGCGGTCGGCGTACCGTCCTCGTTGAAAAACGGCTCGTCGGCTGGATCGTCGCTGACAAAGCCGCCCGCCTCGTCCACCAGCAGCGCGAGCGACCCGTCATCCGTGCGCCGCGCACTGAAGGGATGCACCCGCAGGATCGACGGGACATAGCTGCCGCGCCACGCTCCCCGCGGCGAGACCAGCGCACAGCGCCCGTCCACCCTGAGCCGCGAAAGCGCGACCGGCCAGACCTGCGACTGCGTGCGCAGGAAAAAGAACGGCAGGCTCGCCGCGACCTGTTCATGCTCCCCCAGGACGATCGGAACAAGGCGCTGACGCGCGGCGAAAGCCCAAGAGGTGAACCGCCGCCAGAAACGCCCGCCATGGCGTTCCGGGCTGACGGGGACCGGGCTCGTTGTCGTCACGTCCCCTCCCGGGTGGTCGGACTCGGTCATCTCGTGGCCCTTTGTCACGCACGCAAAATGGCAGGGACAAAGGGCGCCCATCGCGCCAGGCGACGGCCGCCCCTGCCCCCGGCAGGGCGATACCGGGTCAGGTCAGGGCGCCGGTGGCTTCGAAGCCGAGGATGTTGTCGGATGTGAAGCCGGAGAGGTCGCCGATATCCTCGAAGGTGGCGT
>NZ_JAWLDS010000089.1:0-12331 GCF_041686535.1 Aquicoccus sp.
GGTGCGCGAGCGCGGCATCAACACCTTCAAGCACTTCCTCGCCTACAAGGGCGCGCTCATGGTCAATGACGACGAGCTTTACGCCAGTTTCCAGCGCCTTGCGGAACTGGGGGCCACGCCCATGGTCCATGCCGAGAATGGCGACGTGGTGGCCGAACTTTCCGCGAAACTTCTGGCCGAGGGCAACACCGGACCCGAAGCTCATGCCTATTCCCGCCCGACCCAGGTCGAGGGCGAAGCCACCAACCGCGCCATCATGATCGCCGACATGGCCGGGGCGCCGCTATATGTGGTGCATGTTTCCTGCGAGGAAAGCCACGAAGCCATCCGCCGCGCCCGGATGCTGGGCAAACGCGTCTGGGGCGAGCCGCTCATCCAGCACCTGACCCTCGACGAGAGCGAATATTTCAACAAGGATTGGGACCACGCCGCGCGCCGCGTGATGTCACCGCCCTTCCGCAACAAGATGCACCAGGACAGCCTGTGGAACGGGCTGCAATCCGGCTCGCTCTCGGTGGTGGCGACCGATCACTGTGCCTTCACTACCGAGCAGAAACGCTATGGCGTTGGCGATTTCACCAAGATCCCCAACGGCACTGGCGGGCTCGAGGATCGCATCCCGATGCTCTGGACGCATGGTGTGGGGACCGGGCGACTCACCCCCAACGAATTCGTTGCGGTCACATCAACGAACATCGCCAAGATATTGAATTGCTACCCGAAAAAGGGTGCGATCCTCGTTGGCGCCGATGCGGATATCCTCGTGCTCGATCCCGAGAAAGAGAAGACCATCACCGCCGCCAGCCAGCAGTCGGCGATCGACTACAACGTGTTCGAGGGCCAGCACGTCAAGGGCCTGCCGCGCTATGTGCTGACCCGTGGCCAGGTCGCGGTGATGGATGGCGAGATGCGCAACGAGGAAGGCCATGGCAAGTTCGTCGCCCGTGAACCCAACGCGCCGGTGAATCGCGCGCTTTCGCGGTGGAAAGACCTCACCGCCCCGCGCCCGGTAGAGCGCACCGGCATCCCGGCCAGCGGCGTATGAGTGACACCCCGGCCATATCCGGCGTTCTCGAAGCCGCGCTCTATGTCGATGACCTCGACGCGGCGGCGGGGTTTTACGGCGATCTCTTGGGCCTCGAAGAGGTCGTGCGCCATGACCCGCGCCATATCTTCTATCGCGCGGGCGAGACCATCGTGCTCCTCTTCGTGGCGCATGAGACGCGGATTCCGCCCTCGTCGGATACCGCGCTGCCGGTGCCGCCCCATGGGGCGACCGGGCCGGGGCACCTGTGCTTCAACGTGCCGCGCACGGCACTAGACGACTGGCGTGCGCGGATCGAAGCCGCCGGGATCGAGATCGAGGCCGATTTCGAATGGCCCAACGGCGCGCGCTCGGTCTACCTGCGCGATCCGGCTGGAAACAGCATTGAATTTGCCGAACCGAAACTGTGGGAGCGCCGCGCGTGAACGACAAGACCCCCGTGATCCAGGCCAAGAACCTCGATCTGACCTTCCAGACCAATGACGGGCCGATCCATGCCCTCAAGGATGTGAGCCTCGACATCATGAAGGGCGATTTCGTGAGCTTCATCGGCCCATCGGGCTGTGGCAAGACGACCTTCCTGCGGGTCATCGCCGCGCTCGAAGAGCCCACCGGCGGTAGTGTTACCGTCAACGGCATGACCCCCGACGAGGCCCGCCGCGCCCGCGCCTATGGTTACGTGTTCCAAGCCGCAGGGCTTTACCCGTGGCGTACCATCGAGGGCAATATCCGGCTACCGCTCGAGATCATGGATTTCTCGAAATCCGAGATGCGCCAGCGGATCGACCGCGTGCTGCAACTGGTCGACCTCGAAGGCTTCGGCAAGAAATTCCCGTGGCAGCTTTCGGGCGGGATGCAGCAGCGTGCCAGCATCGCCCGCGCGTTGGCCTTCGATGCCGACATCCTGTTGATGGACGAGCCCTTCGGTGCGCTCGATGAGATCGTGCGCGACCATCTCAACGAACAATTGCTCCGGCTCTGGGACAAGACCCACAAGACGATCGGCTTCGTCACCCATTCGATCCCCGAGGCGGTCTATCTCTCGACCCGGATCGTGGTCATGTCGCCGCGCCCGGGGCGGATCACGGATGTGATCGAGAATACGCTCCCGCGCGATCGCCCGCTCGACATCCGCGACACGCCCGAGTTCCTCGAAATCGCCCACCGTGTCCGCGAGGGGCTTCGCGCGGGGCATGCCTATGAGGATTGAACCGACCCTGCAGCCCGGGATGCGGCATCATGCTCCTTCATCTCCCCGGAAATACTCGAAAACGCCGTGCCATCGGATCGGCCGGGCATTTGAGTATTTAAAGCAAGATGAAGGACGGGGAGGGTGCGTGCGATGATGCGAAACATCCTGTCGATCCTCACCGTTGTCGCAGCGATCATCGGGCTTTGGTATCTGCTTTGCATTCCCATGAACATGCACGAGGCCACGCAACAGGCGCAGCGGGCCGGGGCCGAGGTCACGCCCGCCACCGCGTCCGAGCGGCTGCAACTGGGTGGGATCGCGTTGGCGGTACAGAATCCGACGCTGTGGCCGGGCGCGTTCGGGCAGGACCGCCCGCGCCTGCCATCGCCCGATCAGGTGGTCGCCGAATTGTGGAACACCACGGGTGCGATGGTGCTCTCGGGGCGAAGCATGACCAAGGGCAGCCTGGTTTTCCACGGCTGGATCACGCTTTCGGCCACGCTTCTGGGCTTCGTGTTCGGCACCGGGCTGGGCATAATCCTGGCGGTGGGGATCGTCCATTCGCGCGCCATGGACATGAGCGTGATGCCCTGGGCCATCGCCAGCCAGACCATTCCGATCCTGGCGCTGGCGCCGATGATTATCGTGGTGCTGAACTCGGTCGGCCTTCAGGGGTTGATCCCAAAGGCGATCATCTCGGCTTATCTGAGCTTTTTCCCGGTGGTCGTCGGCATGGTCAAGGGGTTGCGCGCCCCGGGCATGATGCAGCTTGACCTGATGCGCACCTATAACGCCACGCGGGGCCAGACCCTGTGGAAACTGCGCTTGCCGGCCTCGATGCCCTATCTCTTCGCCTCGCTCAAGATCGGCATCTCGGCCTCGCTCATCGGTGCCATCGTGGGTGAGTTGCCGACCGGTGCGGTGCGCGGCCTGGGGGCGCGAATGCTGACCGGGTCCTATTACGGGCAGACCATCCAGATCTGGTCGGCGCTCTTCGCCGCCGCGATCCTGGCCGCACTCCTGGTGGGCACGATCGGGCTGATCCAGCGCAGGACATTGAAACGGATGGGGATGCAGCCATGAATGCGGCAGCAAGATCGTTTGGGGTGAGCCTTCCGGGGTTCGTGCTCTTGTCCACCCTGGGATTATCGCTCGCGGACGGCTCGGGCCTGACAGGTGTTGCGATCGCGCTTGCCGCCGTCGTCATGGGCTGGTTCACCATTCGCGCGCTGGCCGAGCATTTCAAGACGCAGCGTTGGGCGCGGCTGGCGGCGCCGATCCTGCTGGGGGTGCTTATCCTGGTCCTTTGGGAGGTGACGGTGCGCGCGCTCGAGGTGCCGTTCGTCATCCTGCCGCCGCCCTCGGCGATCGGGTCCACGATAACGAATTCGATGCCGCTCCTATGGGCGGACATGGTGCAGACCGTGGTCAAGGGGGCGCTGAGCGGTTACGTGATGGGGTGTGGTGCCGCCTTCCTGACCGCGATCGCCATTGACCGTTCGCCCTTTCTCAAGCGTGGCCTGTTGCCCGTGGGCAATTTCGTCGCGGCCCTTCCGATCATCGGCACCGCGCCCATCCTGGTCATGTGGTTCGGTTTCGACTGGGAGTCGAAGGCGGCCGTGGTGGTGGCGATGGTGTTCTTTCCGATGCTGGTCAACACAGTCGCGGGAATCTCCGAGACCACGGCGATGCAGCGCGACCTGATGCACACCTACGCGGCGTCCTACCGCCAGACGCTCTTCAAGTTGCGTCTGCCCGCGGCAATGCCGTTCATTTTCAACGGGCTCAAGATTTCATCGACACTGGCGCTGATCGGTGCAATCGTGGCTGAATTCTTCGGCTCGCCCACGCTTGGGATGGGCTTTCGTATCTCGACATCGGTGGGGCAGCTTGCACTCAACATCGTCTGGGCAGAGATTGTGGTGGCTGCCATCGTGGGCAGCGCCTTTTATGGTAGTCTTGCAATGATAGAGAAGGGGGTCACGTTCTGGCACCCCTCGCAACGGGGCTGAGACAGGCAAGGAAACCTCAGAAGCAAACAGCAACTCAACAGGGAGCCAAGGGAAAAATGAAAAGATTGAAGACAACAGCCATCATGGCCGGCGCAATGACGCTGGCTGCGTCGCTGGCACAGGCCGCCGACGATGTGACGCTGCAACTCAAATGGGTGACACAGGCACAATTCGCAGGTTATTATGTCGCCCAGGATCGGGGATTCTACGAAGAGGAAGACCTCGACGTCACGATCAAGCCGGGCGGGCCGGATATTGCGCCGACCCAAGTGATCGCCGGCGGTGGTGCCGACGTAATGGTCGACTGGATGCCCGCGGCACTTGCCGCGCGCGAAAAGGGTCTGCCGCTCGTGAATATCGCCCAGCCCTTCAAGAGCTCGGGCATGATGCTGACCTGCCGCAAGGATGCCGGCATCGAGACGACCGACGATTTCAAGGGCAAGACGCTGGGCGTGTGGTTCTTCGGCAACGAGTTCCCGTTCCTGAGCTGGATGAGCCAACTGGATATCTCCACCGACGGTGGCGAGGACGGCGTGACGGTGCTCAAGCAGGGTTTCAACGTCGATCCGCTGTTGCAGGGGCAGGCGGCCTGCGTTTCGACCATGACCTATAACGAGTATTGGCAGGTCATCGACGCGGGCCTCACACCCGAGGAACTGGTCGTATTCAAATACGAGGATCAGGGCGTCGCCACGCTCGAAGACGGGCTTTACGTACTTGAGGAAAACCTTGAAGATCCCGAGTTCAAGGACAAGATGGTGCGTTTTGTCCGGGCCTCGATGAAGGGCTGGAAATGGGCCCAGGAAAATCCCGACGAAGCCGCGATGATCGTGCTCGACAATGACGAGACGGGCGCACAGACCGAGAAGCACCAGACCCGGATGATGGGCGAGATCGCCAAGCTCACGGCAGGCTCCAACGGGGCGCTTGATCCCGCCGACTACGAGCGCACGGTGGCCTCGCTGCTGTCGGGCGGCTCGGACCCGGTCATCACCGAGGAACCCGAGGGCGCCTGGACGCATGAGATTTCAGACGTCGCGCTCGATTGATTGGCGCGTGATAATGTCAAATCGGCCCCGGTTGCGTACCGGGGCCTTTTTTGTGGTGCATTCGCTGTGGACAAGGCCAAGGTGCGCGGCTAGACACATGGCCGGTTCGGGGCGTGGCGCAGTCTGGTAGCGCACCTGTTTTGGGTACAGGGGGTCGTGAGTTCGAATCTCGCCGCCCCGACCACGCGGCAGAGCAGCCGCCAATGTTACCACACCGTGATCGGACAGTTCCCAAAGCCTCTGTAAAGGTTGCAAGCACAGTTCCGGCAAAGCCCAAGGCAGGTCCGGAGAATCGCTTTTGCAGCATCCACACCGGCTCCGCTGTGTCGATTTTATGACACTTGTCGCCTGGTCGGAATTTTTCTTGCAAGACCAATCCAACACGGCCGATCCGAAGCGGTTTCGATTCTGGGGGCCGTGCAGATATTGAATGTCGGTCGATAACCATCCCAGATTCAAGCCCTTTCAGGCAGCATCCATTTTCGAGCTTTCCCAGTCCACCAATCGACTCGCCCTATGGATGAATCATCTGGCTCGACCGGATTTTGTGCTTCGGTCACGGTCAACCGCAAAATCGGCCAGTTTTGAAAATAAAGCAGTTGACGATTAGGGGGGCTCTACGCCAGTTTGTGTAGGCCGGTCGAGAGGGCACAACATATAGTGGCCCGTGAGGGACAGGCAGGGAAAAACAGAAAGTCTGGAACTGTCCGGCTCCGTGCCGGGCCGCGGTGGCTCGCAACCCCTGTTTTCGGGCTGTGAGAGGTCGAGTTCGCCCTGTCGTTTCCTGGATCGGTGCGCTGCCCGCAGAACGTGGGAGCGCGAAGGGACCTGAAAGCTGAGATAAATGGGGCAGCAATGAAAATCGAGAGAAAATTCACCAAGGCTGGGCAGGATGCATATGCCGAGATCGACTTCGTCACGACCGCTTCGGAGATCCGCAATCCCGATGGCACGATCGTGTTCCGGCTCGATGAAGTTGAAGTGCCGGCGGGTTGGAGCCAGGTCGCTTCGGACGTGATCGCGCAGAAATATTTCCGCAAGGCCGGCGTGCCGACGCGAGTCAAGCGCGTCGCGGAAAAGGGCGTGCCCGAATTTCTATGGCGCTCGGTTGCCGATGGCCAGGATGTCGAAAAAGGTGGCGAGACCTCGGCAAAGCAGGTGTTCGACCGGCTCGCGGGGGCATGGGCCTATTGGGGCTGGAAAGGCGGCTATTTCTCGACCGAGGAAGACGCGCGTGCCTATTTCGACGAGATGCGCTTCATGCTGGCCACCCAGATGGCCGCGCCCAACAGCCCGCAATGGTTCAACACCGGTCTGCACTGGGCCTATGGAATCGACGGCCCGGGGCAGGGGCACTACTATGTCGATTACAAGACCGGCAAGCTCACCAAGTCGAAAAGCTCCTACGAGCATCCGCAACCGCATGCCTGCTTCATCCAGTCCGTCGCTGACGATCTGGTGAGCGATGGCGGCATCATGGATCTCTGGGTGCGCGAGGCGCGGCTCTTCAAATACGGCTCGGGCACCGGCACCAATTTCTCGAGCCTGCGCGCCGAGGGCGAAACGCTCTCGGGCGGGGGGAAATCCTCGGGCCTGATGGGCTTTCTCAAGATCGGCGACCGCGCGGCGGGCGCGATCAAGTCGGGCGGCACCACGCGCCGCGCCGCCAAGATGGTGATCGTCGATGCCGACCACCCCGACATCGAGGAATACATCAACTGGAAGGTCAAGGAGGAGCAGAAGGTTGCGAGCATCGTCGCAGGCTCCAAGATGCACGAGCAGAAGCTCAACGGCATCTTCGCGGCAATCCGCGCCTGGGACGGCGCGCTGGACGACGCGACCGACCCCAAGGTCAACGCCGGGTTGAAAGCGGCGATCCGCGATGCCAAGAAGGTCGCGATCCCCGAAACCTATGTCAAACGGGTGCTGGATTACGCGCGCCAGGGCTATGGCTCGATCGAGTTTCCGACCTATGACACCGACTGGGATTCCGAGGCTTACGCATCTGTCTCCGGCCAGAACTCGAACAACTCGATCCGAGTCACCGATGCCTTCCTCAAGGCCGTCAGGGACGACGCCGATTGGGAGCTCATTCGCCGCACCGACGGGACGGTTGCCAAGACGATCAAGGCGCGCGACCTCTGGGAACAGGTGGGCCACGCCGCATGGGCCTGCGCCGATCCGGGCATCCAGTATCACGACACGATCAACGCCTGGCACACCTGCCCCGAGGACGGCGCGATCCGTGGCTCGAATCCGTGCTCGGAATACATGTTCCTCGACGACACGGCCTGCAACCTCGCCTCGATGAACCTGCTGACCTTCCTCAAGGACGGAGAGTTCCAGGCCGAGGACTACATGCATGCCACCCGGCTCTGGACCGTGACGCTGGAAATCTCGGTCCTGATGGCCCAGTTTCCGTCGAAAGAGATCGCGCAGCGATCCTATGACTTCCGCACGCTGGGGCTGGGCTATGCCAATATCGGCGGGCTCCTGATGAACATGGGACTTGGCTATGACAGCCCCGAGGGTCGCGCGATGTGCGGTGCGCTCACCGCGATCATGACCGGCGTCTCCTATGCCACATCGGCCGAGATGGCGGGCGAACTGGGCGCCTTCCCGGGTTACGCGCGCAACGCCGATCACATGCTGCGCGTGATCCGCAACCACCGCAACGCCGCCCATGGCGCGACCGACGGCTATGAAGATCTCGCCGTCAAACCCGTGCCGCTGGACCATGCCAACTGCCCCGAGGCCGGGCTTGTCGATCTCTCGATGGCCGTCTGGGACGAGGCGCTGAAGCTGGGCGAGGCGCATGGCTATCGCAATGCACAGGTCTCGGTCATCGCCCCCACCGGCACGATCGGCCTCGTCATGGATTGCGACACCACCGGGATCGAACCGGATTTCGCGCTGGTGAAGTTCAAGAAGCTCGCCGGTGGCGGTTACTTCAAGATCATCAACCAGTCGGTGCCCGCCGCGCTTGAGAAGCTGGGCTATGGCCCGGCCGAGATCGAAGAGATCATCGCCTACGCGGTGGGCCACGGCTCACTGGGCCAGGCGCCCGCGATCAACCATGGCTCGCTGGCCGTCCATGGCTTTACCCCGCGTGTGATCGAAAAGGTCGAGGCCGCCCTGGGCAGTGCCTTCGACATACGCTTCGTGTTCAACCAGTGGACGCTGGGCGCCGAGTTCTGCACCGAAACCCTGGGCATCCCGGCCGAGAAGCTCAACGATCCCACTTTCGACCTGCTGCGGCATCTCGGGTTCTCGCGCGCCGATATCGACGCGGCCAACGACCATGTCTGCGGAACCATGACGCTCGAAGGCGCGCCGCATCTGCGCGAAGAGCACTATCATGTCTTCGATTGCGCCAACCCCTGCGGCAAGACCGGCAAGCGCTATCTCGGCACCGAATCTCATATCCACATGATGGCCGCTGCGCAAAGCTTCATCTCGGGCGCCATCTCCAAGACGATCAACATGCCCAACGACGCGACCATCGAGGATTGCCAGAAAGCCTATGAACTCAGCTGGTCACTGGGCGTCAAGGCCAACGCGCTCTACCGCGACGGCTCGAAACTCAGCCAGCCGCTGGCAGCGGCCCTGGTCGAGGACGACGAGGACGCGCAGGAGGTGCTGGAAAGCGGCTCGAGCCACGAAAAGGCCGCGACGCTGGCCGAAAAGATCGTCGAGAAGGTGGTGATCAAGGAAATCGTGCGCTCGAACCGCGAAAAGATGCCCGAGCGCCGCAAGGGCTATACACAGAAGGCGATCGTGGGCGGGCACAAGGTCTACCTGCGGACCGGCGAATACGAGGATGGCCAGCTTGGCGAGATCTTCATCGACATGCACAAGGAAGGCGCCGGCTTCCGCGCGATGATGAACAATTTCGCCATCGCGGTCAGCGTCGGCCTGCAATACGGCGTGCCGCTCGAGGAATTCGTCGATGCCTTCACCTTCACCAAGTTCGAACCGGCGGGCATGGTGCAGGGCAATGACAGCATCAAGAACGCCACCTCGATCCTCGACTACATCTTCCGCGAACTGGCCGTCAGCTATCTCGACCGGACCGATCTGGCGCATGTCAAACCGCAAGGCGCATCCTTCGATGACCTGGGCCGGGGTGAGGAAGAGGGCGTCTCGAACATCAAGGAGATGTCCGAAACCGCCGCCTCGCGTTCGCTCGAAGTGCTCAAGCAGATCAGCTCCACCGGCTACCTGCGCAAGCGCCTGCCCCAGGAACTCGTGGTGCTCCAGGGTGGTCAGGCCGTCGGGGGCACGGCGTTGAACGGGTCCGATCCGGTGACGACGCTCAACACGCTGGTGCCCGAAACCGCCGGGGCGGCGGGCGCCGCCATGGCCACCACCACCACAACGACGGCGATGACCTCGGGCACCGTCCCGATGGACGCGCGCTCCAAGGCCCGGATGCAGGGCTACGAGGGCGAGGCGTGCGGCGAATGCGGCAACTACACGCTGGTGCGCAACGGCACCTGCATGAAATGCAACACCTGCGGCGCGACAAGCGGGTGTAGCTAAAACTTCCGGGGCGGGTGCGCTCGCCCCTGGCGTCGTTCAGGCCGCAGGCAACAAACCGGGCGGTGATCAATGAGTGAGCCTGGACGGCGAAACTGAAAGGGGGGTCTCTCGGCCCCCCTCTTTTCTTTTCCGCGATTCTCCCTGGACCTGCGGGCCTGGCAATGTGCGACCTGCCGCCGCACTGGGCCATGCCGGCCTGTCCGGCAGGACCTTGCTTGAATCCGATGCTGGAATGCGAAGAGATCCGCGCAACCGAGGGTGGCAGGATTTTGCCCGGCGGGTCTCCGCCCGATGCAAGGCGCCAACCGGCGGCAAACAGCCTGAAACCGGCCCACGTCGCAGGACCGGTTTCCAATCCGGGGGGCGCTTTGCTCCATGGTCCCCGAAGGCAGCGACCTTCATCAACCAAAAGAGGAGATCACGATATGAAAATCCGCATTCCCAGCCTGGCCGCCATCTCGCTCCTGATGACGCCGGCGCTTGCCGTCGGGCAGGGCATAGGCGAGGCGGACGCCAACGGCGATGGCTTTCTGACAATGCAGGAGGTTCAGGCGGTGAACCCCGAAATCACCATCGAGGATTTCAACTCGATGGATTCCAACGCCGACGGAGTGCTTGATGAGGCCGAGGTTCAGGCCGCACAGGACATGGGCTTGATGGAGGCGCCGTCAACCGACTGACGGGGTACTTCCCCTTGCTGTCGGCCCCAAGGCGGCAGGGGGTTGGCCGGGCCGCACCGATCTCGGGGCGGCCCGGCGCAGCATCCCGAAGAGATCACGCGGATCGTCGGGATCGGCCAGAAGGTCGAGCGGCGTGAAGAAACCCGAACCCGCGATCGCATCGCGCAGGAACCGCAACGCACTGAAATCCTCGATCGCGAATCCTACGCTGTCAAACAGCGTGATAGCGTCCGAACCGCGTCTTCCCGGAACCGCGCCGCTGATCAACTGCCAGAGTTCGGTCACCGGGTGATCCGGGGCCATCTGCTGAATCTCGCCCTCGATTCGGGTCTGTTCCGGAAACTCAACAAAAATATCAGAGCGATAGAGAATTTCGGGCGCAAGTTCGGTCTTGCCCGGACAATCGCCGCCGATCGCGTTGATATGCACGCCGCTGCCCACCATGTTGTCGGTCAGGATCGTGGCATATTGCTTGTCTGCGGTGCAGGTGGTGATGATCTGCGCGCCCTCTATGCTTTCTTCGGCACTCTTGCACTCCACGACCCGCAGCCCGGCCCCCGCGAGGTTGCGCGCAACCTTTCGCGTCGCGCTGGCGTCGATGTCGTAGAGCCGCACCGTATCAATGCCGCAGATCGCCTTCATCGCCAGGCTCTGGAATTCCGCCTGCGCCCCGTTGCCGATCATCGCCATGCAGCGCGCGCCGTCGGGGGCGAGGTATTTCGCCGCCACGGCCGAGGTCGCCGCCGTGCGCAGTGCCGTCAGGAGCGTCATCTCGCTCAGAAGCACCGGATAGCCGGTGTAGACATCCGCCAGCAGGCCAAAGGCGGTGACGGTCTGCAACCCCTCGCTCGTGTTCTTGGGGTGGCCGTTCACGTATTTGAACCCATAGGCTTCGCCGTCGCTGGTCGGCATCAACTCGATCACGCCGACATCCGAATGGCTCGCCACGCGCGGGGACTTGTCGAACTTCTCCCATCGGCGAAAATCGGCCTCGATGTAATCGGCCAGCCCGCGCAGCGCTTCTTCGATCCCCAGGTGATGGACAAGCCCCATCATGTGATCGACCGATACGAAGGGAACCAGCGCCTTGTCAGAGGGTTGTGCCATGATCTTCATCCTTTCGCATAGGTCGGTCGATCGAATACCTGTCGCCCCAGCGCCGAGGCGGCGAGATCGACCATGACTTGCGCGCTGCGCCCGCGCTCGTCGAGAAACGGGTTGAGTTCGACGAGATCGAGCGAGGTCATGAGCCCGCTGTCATGGATCATCTCCATCACCAGGTGCGCCTCGCGGAAACTGGCGCCGCCCGGCACGGTCGTGCCCACCGCCGGCGCGATGCCCGGGTCGAGGAAATCCACGTCGAGCGAGACATGCAGCGCGCCGCCCGCGTCCGCCACCCGGTCGAGAAATGCCGCGAGCGGGCGGGCGATGCCATGCTCGTCGATGTGGCGCATGTCATGGCAGCGGATGCGCGAGGCCATCAATGCCTGCCGCTCGGCCCCGTCGACCGAGCGCAGCCCGATGATACAGATATTCTCTTCGGGAATCGCTGCGGGCAGCGGCGGGAAGCCCTCGAACCCCGGGCGCCCTGTGACATAGGCCAGCGGCGTGCCGTGCAGGTTGCCGCTTTGCGTGGTTTCGGGCGTGTGGAAATCCGAATGCGCATCGAGCCAGAGCACGAATTGCGGCCGACCGGCCTCGGCCGCGTGGGCCGCCACCCCGGCGACGCTGCCCAGCGACAGCGCGTGATCGCCGCCCATGAAGATCGGCAGGCCCGCCGCCATGGCCGCGCGCGCCGCTCCGATCAGCGC
>NZ_JAWLDS010000090.1:0-7283 GCF_041686535.1 Aquicoccus sp.
GGCGATCAGTTGCCGGGCGAGGCCGAGCTGGCGCAGATGTTCGGCGTCACCCGCTCGACCGTGCGCGAAGGGCTGAGGCAACTGGAAAGCGACGGGATGGTGCACCGCCCCTCGCCTCGACGGTTGGAGGTGTCGGTGCCCCAGGCCGCCCAGCTGACCACCCGCGCAGGCCGGGCAATGGCGATGATGAAGGTCACGTTCCGCGAGTTGTGGGAGGTCACCATGGTGACCGAGCCGCTGGCCGCGCGCATCGCCGCCGAACGCGCCAGCGCCGAGGAGATCGAGACATTGCAGGGCCTGCATTCCGACCTTGTGGCGGCCGAAGGCCAGATGGCGCGCACGATCGAGCTGGACGAGGCGTTTCACACCCGCATCGGCGAGATGGGCCGCAACCGCGTTCTGGGCCTCGCGCGTGAGCCGATCTCGCTTTTGCTGTTCCGCGGCTTTTCGCAGATCGCGCCCTATGCCACGCAGTTCTACAAGCGCCAGATCGAGGCGCATTCCAACATCATAGCCGCCATGCGCGACCGTGATTGTGACCGGGCCGAGAAGTGGGCGAGGATGCATATCGAGGATTTCTGGCGCGGCGCGCAGATCGCCGGGCTGGAGGATGCGGTGGCGCTGAACCCGCGCGCGCTTTCATGAGGGGATGGGCATGAGTTACCGGACCATCACCACTGAAACCGCCGATGGCGTCATGACCCTGACGCTGAACCGGCCTGACCGGCTGAACGCCTTTACTCGAGCGATGCTGGACGAGATGCTTGCTGCCTTCGATGCGGCCGATGCCGACGACGCGGTGCGCGTCATCATCGTCACCGGGGCGGGGCGCGGCTTTTGCGCGGGTGTCGATCTGGAGGACCCCGACGCCTTTACCGCGGCAAAGGTCGACCCGACGGCGCGCGACGCGGCCATTTGGGATGACCCGGCCAACCGTGACATGGGCGGTCTTCTGGCGCTGCGCATCTTCAACTGCCTGAAACCGGTGATTGCGGCGGTGAACGGCCCGGCCGTGGGCATCGGCGCAACGATGCAATTGCCGATGGATATCCGGCTGGCTTCGGATACCGCTCGGTTCGGGTTCGTTTTCGCGCGGCGCGGGATCGTGCCCGAGGCCGGGTCAAGCTGGTTCCTGCCGCGGCTGGTGGGCATGGGGCAGGCTCTGGAGTGGTGCTATTCGGGCCGGGTGTTCGGCGCCGACGAGGCGCATGCCGGCGGGCTTGTCCGTTCGGTCCACGCGCCCGACGACCTGTTGCCCGCGGCGCGCGTGCTTGCCCAGGAAATCGCCGGGAACACTGCGCCGGTCTCGGTCGCGCTGACGCGGCAGATGATGTGGCGCATGGCCGGGGCCGACCACCCGATGCAGGCGCACCGGATCGACAGCCGAGCCATAGCCGCGCGCAGCTCGATGGCGGATGCCGATGAGGGCGTGGCCAGTTTCATGGAAAAACGCGCGCCCGCCTTTCCCGACCGCGTGTCGCGTGACATGCCCGGTTTCTACCCCTGGTGGGACGAGCCCGGCTGGCTGGACGAGGAGGAAAAATGAGCGACGCAATCCTGATCGAACGTGCTGGCGCGGTAACGACCCTGCGCCTGAACGACCCGGCCACGATGAATGCGATGACGCCGCAGATGGCGCAGGACCTCCACCGGCTGTTGCAGGACGAGGTCGCGGGCGGCGCGCGGGCCATAGTCCTGGCGGGCAGCGACCGGGCCTTTTCGACCGGTGCCAACCTCAAGGCTGCCGTACCCGAGGACATTACCGGGTTCGACGTCGGCGAGACGCTGGAAAACGACTACAACCCCCTGATGCGCTCGATCCGCGATTTGCCGGTGCCGCTGATCTCGGCGGTACGCGGCGCGGCCGCCGGCGTGGGCGCGTCGCTGGCGCTGGTCTGCGACGTGATCGTCGCGGGCAAGAGCGCCTATTTCCTCGAGGCCTTCGCGCGCATCGGCCTAGTGCCTGACGGTGGCGCGACATGGCTGCTGACGCGGGCGGTGGGCCGGGTGCGGGCGATGGAAATGATGCTGCTGGCCGAAAAGATCCCCGCGCCGCAGGCGCATGACTGGGGTCTGGTCACCCGCTTGGCCGAGGATGACGCGGTGGAAGAGACCGCGCAGGCGCTGGCGGAAAAGCTGGCGGCCGGCCCGGTGCGGGCGCACGCGCTGATCCGGCAGGCGGCTTGGGCGGCGGCGGATGCCGATTTCGCCACCACGCTGGAGACCGAGCGGCGCCTGCAAAAACAGGCTGGCGAGACGCCGGATTTTGCCGAGGGCCTGGCCGCGTTCCATGAAAAGCGCGCGCCGAGGTTCAACGGTTGAAGACCCGCCCGCCGATTTGGCGGGCGGCACGATGACGCTCCGTCACGCTTGTCGGGGAGACATGAAAACAACATGGTTCAAACGGGAGGAAATACCACCATGAAACACACAGTGAAAACCCTTGTCACGGGAGCATCCATGCTGGCCGTCGCCGGCGCGGTGCAGGCCGCCGACCTGAGCTTTGCCGGGGGCTGGCCGCCCAACTCGGCGCCCACCGCCAAGATCGAGGACTACGCGAAGGCGGTCGAGGACTACAGCGACGGCGAGGTCAGCGTGCGGGTCTTTCCGCTGTCACTGCTGAGCTTTGGCGAGATCAACGCCGGCCTGCGCGACGGCATCGCTGACGTGGCGGGCAACCTGCTGGCCTATTTCCCGGCGGAATACCCGACGTTGAACATGCTGGCCGAGTTCTCGGAGCTGGTCGAGCTTGAGGAATACGCTGGCGAGCTGAGCAGCCTGGCCTTTACCGGCGCCATCATGGACTACGTCATGAACGACTGCCCCGCCTGCATGGATGAAATGTCGGCGCAAAACCAGGTGTACCTGGGTGCGTCGTCGACCACGTCCTACGCGCTGCAATGCGCGGTGCCGCTGACCTCGGCCGCCGACTTGGAAGGCAAGCGTTTGCGCGCCGCGGGCGCCTACTGGACCCGCTGGGCGGAATCGGTGGGCGCGACCCCGGTATCGATGTCGGTCAACGAAACGCTTGAGGGCCTGAGCCAGGGCGTTGTCGATTGCACCATGTCGAACACCGCCGACTTCGTGAACTTCGGCTTCATCGACGTTGTCGATCATGTCTATATCGGCGCTCCGGGTGCGCAGTTCAACGTGCCCTTCACGATGAACAAGGACACCTGGAACGGCCTGTCGGACGACAACAAGCAGGCGATGATGCGCGCCCATGCCAAGCTGGCCGCCGATATCGCTTGGGTCTATGTCGAGGAAGGCCGCGCTGGTCGTGAACGCGCGCCGGACATGGGCATCGAATATGGTTCGGCCCCTGAAGACATCGTCGAGATGAACCGCGAGTTCATCCAGCAGGACAAGGAGGCCATTGGCGAGATCTACAACGAGCGTTTCGGCATCGAAAGCGGCTCCGAGGCGGCGGTTGCCCTGACCGAGGGCCTGGCCAAGTGGTCCGAACTGACCAAGGATGTCAGCAGCGGTGAAGAGCTGGCCGAGATCTACTGGAACGAGATCTTTTCCGAGATCGATGTCGCCAGCTACGGCAAGTAAAGGCCCCGGCTGACCTGATCAAAGGGTCGGGCGCCGCGTGACAGCGGTGCCCGGCCGTCAAGAGGAACGGAGGCTTAATTCCATGTTCATGATCGGCAGGGCGCTGTCTTTCCTTTCACGCTCCGCGTCCCTGATCGGAGCAATCTGCGTTGTTCTCATGATGCTGCACGTCACCGCTGACGTGCTGGGCCGTTACCTTTTCAACACGCCGGTGCCCGGCACCATCGTGGTGGTGGCCAACTACTACATGGTGCTTGTGACATTCATCGCCCTGGGCGTTGCAGAGGAAAAGCGCGCGCATATCTCGGTCGAGGTTCTGACCGACCTGATGCCGGCGCGCCCGCGCACCGTGCTGTCGGTGTTCTCGGGGGTGCTGACGGCCGCTGTGGTGGTGGTGGTCATGATCGGCGGCTATACCGAGGCGGTCAAGAAGACGCGCGGAGGCGCATCGATGGAACAGGGCAGCCAGCTTTTCGAGATATGGCAAAGCTTCTGGTTCGTGCCGGTGGGAGCGGCGCTGATGGCGCTGATCGCGGCTTATCGCGTAATCGTCACCGTCACGGGCACGAAAAACGGCCTGAATGAAACCGATCCGAATGCGAAATTCATAAATGACTGATGTTGAGATCGGCCTGACCGGCCTTGCCGCCCTGATTGCCCTGATCGCCGTGCGCGTGCCCATCGGCATCGCGTTGATCGGGGTGTCGTTCACCGGGCTCTACGTGTTGATGGGGCCCCGCATTGCCTGGGGCTCGATGAGCATCATCCCCTACAAGTTCGCCTCAAGCTGGATCCTTAGTTCGATCCCGATGTTCCTTTTCCTGGGCTTCATCAGCTATCACACCCAGTTGACACGTGGCATGTTCAACGCCGCTCGCATTTGGCTGTCGTCGCTGCCAGGAGGGCTTGCCATCGCATCGATCTTTGGCTCGGCTGGGTTCGCGGCTGTGTCTGGCTCGTCCATCGCGTGCTCGGCGGCGATGGGGCGCATCGCCATCCCCGAGATGATGAAACACCGCTATCACCCCGAGCTGGCCACCGGCACCGTGGCCGTGGCGGGCACCATTGGGGCGCTTATCCCGCCCTCGATCATCCTGATCCTTTACGGCGTGATTGCGCAAATCTCCATCTCGGCGCTGTTTCTGGGCGGTATCGTGGCGGGACTGATGACGGCGGTGGGTTATACGCTGGTGGTGTTGCTGCGAGTCTGGCTGAACCCCGATCTGGCGCCCGAGCGCGACGCCGATGTGACCATGCGCGAAAAGCTGCTGGCCCTGCGCGAGACATGGCCGATCCTGCTGATCATGATCGGCATCTTTGGCGGGCTGTTCGGCGGTGTCTTCACCCCGACCGAGGCGGGCGCGGTGGGTGCCTCGCTGGCTTGCCTGGTGGCGATCGTCAGCGGACAGATGACGCTGGAGCGGTTCCTGACCGCCGCGCGCGAGACACTTATGACCACCGCCGCGCTGCTGATCATCGCCATCGGGGCCAGTCTGCTGACGCGGTTCCTGGCGCTGTCGGGCGCTGGCGATTTCCTGTCCGAGGGCATCCTTTCGATCGCATCCAGCCCGGTGCTGCTGATGATCGGCATCGTCTGCGTCTACCTGTTGATGGGCATGTTCCTGGAACCCATCGGGGCCATGCTGCTGACGCTGCCCATCATCCTGCCGGTGGTCGATGCCTCAGGGTGGAGCCTGCTGTGGTTCGGCATCGTGCTGACGAAGCTGCTGGAAATCGGGATGATCACGCCGCCCATCGGCATGAACGTCTTTGTCATCAAAAGCGTCGTGGGCGATCTGGTGAAGACCTCGGCAATCTTCCGTGGCGTGGCTTGGTTCATTGTGATGGACCTGGTGCTGGTGGCTATCCTGTGCGCCTTTCCGGGGCTGGTGCTGTGGCTGCCGAACCTGGTGGGCTGATCTGAAAGGCCGGGCGCAAAGTTCGCGCCCGGCACCAAAAGCAAGACAAGGGGAAACAACCATGCAAACCGATCAACTGATCCGACGTGCGCGGGGCCAGCAACTGGCCGACATGCTCCGCCGTTCGGCCGGCCGCCTGCCCGACAAGCCGGCGCTGGTCTTTCGTGACCAGACCGACACCTTCGCGCAGCTTGATGCGAAGGTGAACTGCGCCGCCAACGCGCTGGCGTCGCGCGGCATCGTCAAGGGCGACAGGGTGGCGCTGTTCACGCACAACAACCGCGCTTTCGTGGTGCTGCGCTATGCGCTGGCGCGGCTCGGTGCGGTCACGACGCCGGTGAACTTCATGCTGACGGCGCCCGACGTGGCCTATATCCTGGGCCATTCCGGCGCGCGCATGATGATCGCCGAGGATGCGCTGTGCGACACCGCCGATGCCGCGCTGGCCGAGACGGGGCAGGGCGACATGCCCCGCTTTGCCATTCCGCACGCCGGCGTGACCCCGCCCGAGGGTTGGCAACCGGTGGCCGACATCCTGGACCATGACGACGCGTCCGAGGTGTGGCACGACGTTCACGCCGACGACCCGATACAGATGATGTATACCAGCGGCACTGAAAGCCGTCCCAAGGGGGCGCTGCTGACTTCGGGGGCGCTTTACGCGCAGTATTCCAGCTGCATCATCGACGGCGAGATGGGCGAAGACGCGGTATCATTGCATTGCCTGCCGCTGTTTCATTGCGCGCAGCTTGACTGCTTTCTCAGCACCGATCTTTACACGGGCGCCACCTCGGTTCTGCATGACAAGGCCGACCCCGCCGAGATGCTTGAGGCGATCGAGAAACACGGCGTGACCCGCCTGTTCTGTCCGCCGACGATCTGGATCGCTCTGCTGCGCCACCCCGATTTCGACAAGCGTGACCTGGGCAGCCTGCAACAGGGCTATTACGGGGCGTCGATCATGCCCACCGCCGTAATCGAAGAATTGTCCGAGCGGCTGCCTCAGATGCGGCTGTTCAATTTCTACGGCCAGACGGAAATGGCGCCGCTGGCCACGATCCTGAAGCCGCATGACCAGCTGCGCAAGCTTGGCTCGGCCGGGCGACCCTCGCTGAACGTTGAGACGCGAGTGGTGGATGACGATGACACCCCGCTGCCCGTGGGCGAGGTGGGTGAGATCGTGCACCGCAGCCCACATCTTATCACCGAGTATTACAACGACCCTGAAAAGACGGCCGAGGCGTTTCGCAACGGTTGGTTCCACAGCGGCGACCTGGGCCGGTTCGATGAGGATGGATACCTTTACGTCGTCGACCGCAAAAAGGACATGATAAAAACCGGGGGAGAGAACGTGGCCAGCCGCGAGGTGGAAGAGGCCATATTTCGTCATCCCGACGTGGCCGAGGTGGCGGTGTTCGGCGTGCCGCACCCCAAGTGGATCGAGGCGGTGACAGCGGTGGTGGTGCCCAAAGCCGGCAAGGACGTCACGGCCGAGGGCGTGATGGCCTATTGCCGCGAGGCGCTCGCCCATTTCAAAGCGCCCAAGCATGTTGAGGTAACCGAGGCGCTGCCGAAGAACGCCAGCGGAAAGATCCTGAAACGCGAATTGCGCGTCACCTATGCGCAGGTGTTCGCCAGCGACTGAGCCCGCCTTAGTCTGTTTGGCTTGTGGCATGCGTGGTATACGTATGCCCCATAGGTATTTGCCGGAGGGAGCGATGGGCCGTATCAAGGCGAACCTGACGCTCGATGCCAGGGCGCCAGCGGATGCCTGCTCTGGACGACCATGCCCGCGAAATCACGCAG
>NZ_JAWLDS010000090.1:7383-12327 GCF_041686535.1 Aquicoccus sp.
CTTGCCGCATCGACACCCGATGGAGGCATGCCGGGTCTCTTTCAACTCCGATACCGCCAAGGATGTTCTGGTCTCGGGCAATGGTGTCTTCATCAAGGTTTGCAGTGAAGAGGTCCAGAATATCCATGACCAGATCTGGACCAACCTGATGAAGACAACAGCGCCTTGGGCTTGTTGGCGCGGTTCCCTGCCGGGGACAGCGCAGTCGACGTCTTGAAAAGGTCTGTTGAACTTTGCGCCGCCCGACGGCAACTTTGCGGGGATATTTCAGGAGATACCCGATGCCCGCCTTGCTCCCAACATCCTTTACCGCGCAAATCCGCTGGATCGGCCGCGTGAGCGACCGCGAGGCGGCGCTGCAATCGCAGGCGCTGGACCGGGCGATGCTGCGCTTTGGCGGGATCGGAGGCGAGGCGCATGGCGGTGTCACGCGCCCTTCGTGCAGCCGCGTGGTGAGTCAGCACCCACGCGGCACCGAGATCGCCAATGTGCGACAGCTTTCCGTCCTGAGCGCCGAGGAGATTGCCGAGATCGCCGCCCGGATGGGACTGGACGCGCTGGAACCTGCGCTTATGGGCGCATCGCTGGTGATCGAGGGCATTCCCGGTTTCACCCATGTGCCGCCCTCCTCGCGGCTTCAGGCCCCCTCGGGCGCGACACTCGTCGTCGACATGGAGAACCGGCCCTGCATGCTGCCCGCGCGCCCCATCGAGCAGGCGCATGAAGGCCATGGCAAGGGCTTCAAGTCTGCCGCCGAGGGGCGGCGCGGGGTGACGGCCTGGGTCGAGCGGGAGGGGGAGATCGCGCTTGGTGATGTGCTCACGCTGCATGTGCCCGACCAGCCGGCCTGGGCGCATCTGGCGGCCGCACGGGGCGCCTGAGTTTCCGATTGGCGTCACGCACTGCGACATCCCGCCGCTCGGGAGACTGGAAATGTCGGATTCCGAGCGCCGGGAGGGCGCTGGAGGGCGTAGAAGGCGGCAAGGGAAGCCGGATGAGAAAAAGGGAATCCGTCAATGAGCTACAAATCCGACATCGAAATCGCCCGCGCTGCGAAGAAGCGCCCGATCCAGGAGATCGGCGAGAAGATCGGCATCGGGTCCGATGACCTGCTGCCCTACGGCCACGACAAGGCGAAGGTCAGCCAGGACTTCATCAATTCCGTCCAGGGCAACGAGAACGGCAAGCTCATCCTCGTCACCGCGATCAACCCGACACCCGCGGGCGAGGGCAAGACGACGACGACTGTCGGCCTCGGTGACGGGCTCAACCGCAACGGCAAGAAGGCGATGGTCTGCATCCGCGAGGCCTCGCTTGGCCCGAACTTCGGCATGAAAGGTGGCGCGGCCGGCGGCGGCCATGCGCAGGTTGTCCCCATGGAGGACATGAACCTGCATTTCACCGGCGATTTTCACGCCATCACCAGCGCCCACAGCCTTCTGAGCGCGATGCTGGACAACCATATCTACTGGGGCAACTCGCAGGAGATCGACACTCGCCGCGTGACCTGGCGCCGTGTCGTGGACATGAACGACCGGTCGCTGCGCGAGATCACCTCGTCGCTGGGCGGGGTTTCCAACGGGTTCGCCCGCGAGGACGGCTTCGACATTACCGTCGCCTCGGAAGTCATGGCGATCCTGTGCCTTGCGAAAGATCTCAAGGACCTCGAGACGCGTCTCGGCGAGATGATCGTCGCCTACCGCCGTGACAAGAGCCCGGTCTACTGTCGCGACATCAAGGCCGAGGGCGCGATGACCGTTCTGCTCAAGGACGCGATGCAGCCCAACCTCGTGCAGACGCTGGAAAACAACCCGGCCTTCGTGCACGGCGGCCCCTTCGCCAACATCGCGCACGGCTGCAATTCGGTGATCGCGACGCAGACGGCGCTCAAGCTGGCCGACTATGTCGTCACCGAAGCGGGCTTCGGCGCCGACCTCGGGGCCGAGAAGTTCATGAACATCAAGTGCCGCAAGGCGGGCCTCGCGCCTGACTGCGTCGTGCTTGTCGCCACCGTCCGCGCCATGAAGATGAACGGCGGCGTGGCCAAAGCCGATCTTGGCGAGGAGAACGTGGACGCCGTCAATGAGGGCTGCGCGAACCTGGGCCGCCATATCGGCAACCTGAAATCTTTCGGCGTGCCCGTCGTCGTGGCGATCAACCACTTCGTGACCGACACCGACGCGGAAGTGCAGGCGGTGAAAGATTACGTTGTCACGCAGGGATCGGAAGCCATCGTGAGCCGTCATTGGGAGCTGGGATCGGAAGGCTCGGCGGAACTGGCCGAGAAAGTCGCCGAAGTGGCCGACAGTGGCGTGTCGCAATTCGCCCCGCTCTACAATGACGAGTTGAGTCTCTTCGAGAAGATCGAGCGCGTCGCCAAGGGGATCTACCGCGCCGATGAAGTCATTGCGGATCAGAAGATCCGCGATCAGCTCAAGCTCTGGGAGGAGCAGGGCTATGGCAACCTGCCGGTCTGCATGGCCAAGACGCAATACAGTTTCTCGACCGACCCGACGCTGCGCGGCGCGCCGACCGGGCACTCCGTGCCGGTGCGCGAAGTGCGACTGAGCGCGGGGGCGGGTTTCGTCGTGGTTGTCTGCGGTGAGATCATGACCATGCCGGGCCTGCCGCGCACGCCAGCGGCGGAATCGATCCGGCTCAACGACGCGGGCGAGATCGAAGGGTTGTTCTAAGGTGCGTGCCCGGTCAAAAGGGGCATCGAGCCCCGTTTGACCGGGTCGCCTCGTGGAGGCTCCATGCCTTCGGCGAGGATATTTGAAGCAAGAAGAAGAGGCCGAGATGAGCGCGACATTGATTGACGGGAAGGCCTTTGCGGCGACTGTCCGGGAGAAAGTGGCTGGCCATGTGGCACGGCTCAAGGAAGAGCACGACGTCACGCCGGGGCTGGCTGTTGTCCTTGTGGGCGAAGACCCGGCCAGCCAGGTCTACGTGCGCTCGAAGGGAAAGATGACCGTCGAAGTCGGCATGAACTCCTATGAATACAAGCTCGATGCCGACACTTCGGAAGCCGATCTGCTGGCGCTTATCGACAAGCTCAACAAGGATGCGGATGTGCATGGCATCCTCGTGCAGCTGCCGCTGCCTGGCCATCTCGACGAGGATCTCGTCATCAATGCGATCGACCCGGCCAAGGATGTGGACGGGTTCCATATCTCCAACGTCGGCCTGCTCGGAACAGGGCAGAAGAGCATGGTGCCCTGCACGCCGCTCGGCAGCCTGATGATGCTGCGCGATCACCACGGCTCGTTGAGCGGGATGAACGCGGTGGTGATCGGACGTTCGAACATCGTCGGCAAGCCGATGGCCCAGCTCCTGCTTGGCGATAGCTGCACGGTGACCATCGCGCACAGCCGCACGAAGGACCTTGCGGACGTGGTGCGCCGCGCCGATATCGTCGTGGCGGCCGTGGGGCGGCCCGAGATGGTCCCCGGTGACTGGATCAAGCAGGGTGCGACGGTGATCGACGTTGGTATCAACCGCATCGACGCGCCCGAAAAGGGCACCAACGAGGACGGCAGCGTCAAGACGCGGCTCGTGGGCGATTGCCATTTTGAAAGCTGCGCCGCGCGTGCGGGGGCGATCACGCCGGTTCCGGGCGGTGTCGGTCCGATGACGATCGCCTGCCTGCTGGCCAATACCGTGACCGCCTGTTGCCGGGCGAACGGGCTGGCAGAGCCCGAGGGGCTGACAGCCTGAGAGGCTGATTTATCGTATCAAGAAAGGCGCGCGGGTGAGAGCCTTGCGCGCCTTTTCCACTCTAGCGGGGCATGGGCATTGGGCTGGAGCTCGGGCCGGTCAGGACGGCCAGCGCCTCGGGGCGCATCAGGGCTGCCAGCGTTTCGTGATGGCTGCGCAGGCCGCCGGTGTAGGTGCCGAAGGCGGGCATGATCAGACGATCGCTGTCGAGCAGGAAACAGGGTCGCGTGACGGACCGGCCGCGGGCCTTGAGCGTGGCTTTCGGGTGGTAATGGCCGGAGATCTCGCCCGAGCGGGCCGGATCGGCGATATGGCTGAAGGTGAGCGGGGAAAGCGGCAGGTTGGCCAGGTGCGTGCCACCGAGATCGACCGGGCCGGGATCGTGATTACCTTCGATCCACACCCAGCGGCGGCCGGCCTGCATGCGGCCGATCCAGAGCTTTTCATCCGCAATCAGCCCATCGGCGGCGGCGGTGTCATCGAAGCTGTCGCCAAGGCAGATAACGGTTCTGGCGGAGGTTTCCTCGAGCTCTGTATCGAGGCGGGCGAGCGTATCACCCGTCTCGTAGGGGGGTAGGGCGCTGCCGCCGCGGCGCGCGATTCGCTCGGATTTGCCCAGGTGCAGGTCGGAGACGCATAGCAGGCTCTCGGCTGGCCAGAAAAGCGCGCCCGAGCCGCGCGCGAGAAGCTCAGCGCCAGCGAGGGTGAAGGAATAGCTTTGCATGGTGAGGATGTTGCAGGGTGCAGTTGGGCGGGCAAGAAAATTCGAATTTTCTTGGCAATTTTCTTCGAAAGAAAATTGGACGTGGTCGGCGGCGCGCCTCTCAGGCGAGGCCCGCCGCCTGCATGAGCCGTTCGGCCTCCTGGGCCAGCAGCCGTTCCTCGGCGGCGCCCTCGACCGGCACCTTGCCGACCTCGAGAAAGAGCGGCGCGGCGAAGGGGGAGACGCGGGCAAGGCGCCTTGTCTCTATCCCTGAGACAGCCATGAGCCGCGCTTCGATGCGGGAAAAATCGACCAGCCCGCGCATGGCCTGCGCGCGGGTGATGCGCATGAGCAGGTGGTCGGGCTCGTATTTGAGCAGCGTGTCGTAGAGGATGTCGGAGCTGAACGTGGCCTGCCGGCCTGATTTGCGCGCGCCGGGCGTGTTGCGCTCGATCAGCCCGGCGATCGTGGCGATGCCGCGGAAGGTGCGTTTCATCACCGCGTTGCCCGCGAGCCATGTCTCG
>NZ_JAWLDS010000091.1:0-12093 GCF_041686535.1 Aquicoccus sp.
GTTGCGCAGCTGCGTGACGATATGCACATCCGCCACATCGCGCAGCGCCGTGGCCAGCGACCAGCCCACCAGCGGCACGCTCACCCATTCCGGGTTCGCGGCCTCCGCGATCACCAATATGCGCCGTCGTTCCGCCATTGCCGCCTCACATGATGCTGTGCAATTCGCCCGCTTCCCGTGTCGGCGGCGCCTTGTCAGGTTGCTTGTAGAGCCCCCGGTCCAACGCCCCCAACATCGCCCCCGACAAAAGCCAGGTCAGCGTGGTGATCGTTGCGTTTGGCAAAAGGTCGAAGAGATTGAAGCCCAGGATCAGCGCCAGCGGCCCGAGCCATGGCGAGACCCGCGCAACGTCGAGCCCCTTGAAACCGCGCCCCGCCAGGATGAAGATCGGCCAGGCCAGAAGCGCAAACTCGGCAAAGTAGCCGACCCAGCCGAAGACCCCGATGGTGATCACCCAACGCCCGTCCGCCACCGTCAGGACCCGCCCCGAAACCGGATCGTGCACATGGTTGCGCCCCCAGCTGCCCCAGCCGAAGGCCGGCTTTTCAAGGGCCCGCTCCATCAGGGCGTCCTCGTTGTCGAACCGGAATTCCAATGACCTCGCCCGCTCCGGGTCAACCGCTGTCGCCTGTTCGAGCAGGAAATCGGAAGGGATCAGGCCATTGCCCTTGAGCACCGGATACCCCACCGCCAGAAGCGCGAGAAGGGCGGCCACGCGAAACTGCATGAGACGTCCGCCGAACAGGATCAGCGGCACCAGGACCAGCGAATAGACGATCGAGGCCATTGACTTGCACAGCACCAGAACCACCCAGAGATACCCGGTGGCAACCATCAGATACCCCTTGTGCCGACCATCGGACTCGCGAAACAGGGCCGCCGTCGCTGCCAGCGCCATAAGCGCGAACACCGCCACCCACAGCCCGTGATAGAGGAACACGATGGGCCGGTAGCCGTCATCCCGGATCATCTGCTCGAAGATATGCTGGAAATACCCGTAGACCCAGGTGTTGAGTTGCGGGCTCAACCGCACCTCGACCAGCATCGGCACCGAATAGACCAGCCCCGCCAGCACCAGCGCGACCAGGATATCGCGCTGATCGCTCTCGCGGGTCAGGAAATTCTGCGCCAGAACGAAGGGCATCAACAGCATCGCCTGGTTGACCATTAACGCGATCCCCTCGAGCAGCCGGAGCGACGGGAGCACCACGGGTCCCCAGACCACCGGCTCGTCATTGGTCAGGACCGTGGCCATCGGGCTGACCACGAAGACCACCATCAACGCCCTGGCCGCAACCGACTTCGGCAACAGCTTCAGATCGCGACCGCGCATTGCCCATGCCATCAGAAAGGCACTGATCGACGGCAGGGTTTCCTTGGACAGGGGCGGCATCATCGGAAAGTCGAACATCGCGGGCGGCGGCGGCAGGAACAGATAGGCCAGCAGGAGCGACCAGATCACCGCGCGCCCGATCTCGAGGCGAAGAAAGATGAAAATCGTCACCAGCGGCCACAGGGCCAGCACCAGATAGGCGAGGGTATTGGGCATGTTCGGGGCTGTATCCGGGCTGTGCGTTGACTTGTCGGTCAAGCCTAGCAGTCAATTCAAGGCCTGTCGCGGCCTTCTGGCCGGGTCTGGCCGGACATTGTTAAGCCAACCGCCGCAATAGAAGCGCTGCCCGCTTGATTGTTCATGCCGGGCGCGCAGTCCACCCGATCGTGGCCATCAGTATCCTGTGCCGCGCAGAACCACCCGCGCCGTCTCGGCGATCACCCGCAGATCGGTCGTCAGCGACATCTGGCGGAAATAATTGGTGTCATAGATCGCGCGTTCCGGGAACGAGGTCTCGTTGCGTTCGCTCACCTGCCAGAAACCGGTGATGCCGGGGCGCATCTCGTAATAGGCTGCCCCGGGATAGATGTCGCGCTGCTCGACCATCATCGGGCGTGGCCCGACGATCGACATGTGACCCAGCAAGACATTGAAAAGTTGCGGCAACTCGTCCAGAGATGTCTTGCGCATGAACTGGCCGAAACCGGTGATCCGCGGGTCGTGCTTGAGCTTCTGAGTGCGATCCCATTCCGCACGGGCCTCGGGATTGCGCGCGAGATATTCGTCAAGCACCTGGTCGGCGCCTGCCACCATCGAGCGCAGCTTGAACATGCAGAACACCCGTCCGCCCTTGCCCAGGCGCTTTTGCAGATAGATGGGCGAATGTCCGTCCAGCGCGATGATCGCCATCAGCGGCAAGAGGATCGCCAGGGCCGGCACAAGCGCGATCAGCACGATCACAAGGTCCAGCGCGCGCTTGACCCGGTTGCGATAGAAGGCTTTCCCTGTGCGGAGCGGCCTTTCACCTTCGATCAGCCGCCTCAGTTCCGCGGCATCAAATGTTTCACCCGTATTCCGACTCACGACAACAATCCCCAAGTGGTGCACGGGCCAGAACCCGCACAAAAGCATGATCTGTCCGGACGACATCGCCCGTCAGCCTTCGCTGCCGCAGCCGGCAGCGATCTTTCTCAAATGACCCAAGAGATAACAGGGCCTCGCAACATGTCTGTACTCACGCCTGCGGCGGCAGCACCGCATGCGTATCGTTTCCGTCCGGACCCTTCCGCGCGTTCAGCCCCAAGCGCACGAAAAGTGTCACTGCCCGATCCATCAACGATGTGTAAAAGTCTGCCAATCCCCCCCGCATTAGTCAATCGCGCTCGACGTCATTCAACCTATGCGCGATCATCGCAACCGTCGTGGCGGATCACCCTTCGGTCAGCACCTTGCCCGCCTGGCGCGAAAACGACGCACGGACATGCGCCGATATTCGATACCGTCCATGTCTTTCGGTCTCGCGAATATGGTGAAAACGGCCGGAACTGTTGTCCGGGTGCAAACGGTTCACGGTATTCCCGCAATGTCTTTGTCCTTGCTTTCGAAACAAACCGGTTGATAGCCCGCAACAATACTGGTCAAGGAAACGAACGATACGATGGAATATGCGGAAGCCGCTGCAATTGTTGAATTAAATCAGGCTGCATTGCCAGACCGACCCGACCGGCCAAGCCCCGCTTGACGGCTTGCCACCGTCCATGATCCGCGAAGATCGCGCGCTGCCGAACCGCCGCCCGACCGACACGCCAAGGGCGAGTGCCACGATGTCGCAGGCCGTCCGATCGCGCGGGCCTGGCTGCATCCGCGCCGGCGGGAATGCGAAATCCGGCCCGATTTGATTCGCATTTTCGCCAGATTTGGCCGAATCACCGCCATGGTTGTGCCGCAATCGTCTCGTCCCAGGTCACTCGACATGGGGGTACGGCCAGTGTAAGACATAAAGAGTGTCAACATACGCATTGTCGTCACATGAACTGTTCCAATATACATCACATTTCAATGTGTCGTTACGCCATGTCATCGAATAGCCTGATGGCAATTGTGAAATTCACCGCCTAGCATGTGATCGCATCCCGACATCCGATGCAAACCGGAGGAACCGAGCACTCCCATGACGAACAGACGGCCAGAAGCGCGACCCTCCCCCAAGGTCTCGGACGAGGTGCGCAAGACGACATGCTACATGTGCGCCTGCCGCTGCGGCATCGACGTCCATCTTCAGGACGGGCGCGTCAAGTATATCGAGGGCAACCGCGACCACCCGGTCAATCAGGGGGTGCTCTGCGCCAAGGGCAGCGCAGGCATCATGCAGCACTACTCCCCCGCGCGCCTGCGCGCGCCGCTCAAGCGGACCGGGCCGCGCGGCTCGGGCCAGTTCGAGGAAATCACCTGGGACGAAGCCTATGAGATCGCGGCATCCTGGCTCGAACCGATCCGCGCCACCGACCCCTCGAAACTCGCCTTCTTCACCGGTCGCGACCAATCGCAGAGCTTCACCTCCTTCTGGGCCGAAGCCTTTGGCACGCCCAACTATGCCGCCCATGGCGGTTTCTGTTCGGTCAACATGGCGGCGGCAGGCATATATACGATGGGCGGCGCATTCTGGGAATTCGGCCAACCCGACTGGGACCGCACGCGCCTTTTCATGATCTTCGGCGTGGCCGAGGATCATGACAGCAACCCGATCAAGATCGGCCTCGGCAAGCTCAAGAAGAACGGCGGGCGTGTCATTGGCGTCAACCCGATCCGCTCGGGCTACAACGCCATCGCCGATGACTGGATCGGCATCACGCCGGGCACCGACGGGCTTTTCATCCTTTCGATGATCCACGAACTTCTCAAGGCCGGCAAGGTCGATCTCGATTACCTCACCCGTTACACCAATGCCGGGTTCCTGGTGAACGACGATCCCGATGACCCCGATTACGGCCTCTTCCTGCGCGACGGGGACGGCACCGCGCAGGTGATCGACCGCGCCACCGGCAAAGCCGCCAAATACGATGCGAAAGGCGTGAGACCCGATCTCGCCGGGCACCTGCGCAAGGGCGGCGTGACCTACAAACCGGCCTTCCAGCTTCTGGCCGAGAAATATCTCGATCCGCAATACGATGCGGAAAAGGTTGCCGCCCAATGCGGCCTCACCCCCGAGAGGATCCGCGCCACCGCTGCCGAACTGGCCCGCGTTGCCTTCGAGGAAGAGATCACCCTCGATGTCGAATGGACCGACTGGAAGGGCGAGACACACAAGACCATGACCGGCCGTCCGGTCGCGTTCCACGCGATGCGCGGGATTTCGGCCCATTCCAACGGGTTCCAGACCTGCCGCGCGCTCCATATCCTGCAAATCCTCCTGGGTTCGGTCGAGGTTCCGGGCGGTTTCCGTTTCAAGCCACCCTATCCCAAGCCGCCTGAAGCCCACCCCAAGCCCCATGCCGGGCACCAGCCCGGCAAGCCGCTCGACGGCCCGCACCTGGGCTATCCGCTCGGCCCCGAACACCTCCTGCTGAACGAGGACGGCACACCCAAGCGCATCGACAAGGCCTTCACCTGGGAGAACCCGTTCTCGGCCCACGGCCTCATGCACATGGTCATCTCGAACGCCCATGCGGGCGATCCCTACAGGATCGACACGCTCTTCATGTACATGGCAAACATGGCCTGGAACTCGACGATGAACACGTCACAGGTGATCGACATGCTCACCGACACTGACGAGAACGGCGATTACGTGATCCCGCATTTCATCTATTCCGATGCCTATTCGTCGGAAACCGTGGCCTATGCCGATCTCGTCCTGCCCGACACCACCTATCTCGAACGGCATGACTGCATCAGCCTGCTCGACCGGCCGATCTGCGAGGCCGAGGCGGCGGCGGATTCGATCCGCTGGCCCGTGGTCGAACCCGATCGCGACGTCAAGGGCTTCCAGTCCGCACTCTGCGATCTTGGCGCGCGCCTCGGCCTGCCCGGTTTCGTGAACGAGGACGGAAGCCAGAAATACCGCGATTACGCCCATTACATGGTCAGCCACGAACGCCGCCCCGGCGTCGGTCCGCTCGCCGGGTGGCGTGGCAAGGATGGCGACAAGGGCGGACGGGGAGAGCCCAACCCCGACCAGATCGAGAAATACATCGTAAACGGTGGCTTCTGGCTCAGCCACATCCCCCAGAACGCGCAATTCTACAAGCCGTGGAACCAGCATTACCAGGACTGGGCGGTCGAGATCGGCCTCTTCGACGCGGCCGCGCCCTATGTCTTCAACCTCTACCTCGAACCCCTGCGCAAACTGCAACGCGCCGCCGAAGGGCATGGCGATATCCAGCCCCCCGACCATTTGCGCGACCAGGTGAAATCCGCGATGACACCTTTGCCCGAATGGTATGAACCCTTGGAGGAGGCCGTCACCGACAAGGACGCCTATCCCCTGCACGCCCTGACCCAGCGCCCGATGCACATGTATCACTCCTGGGGTGGGCAAAACGCATGGCTGCGCCAGATCACCGGCGTGAACCGGCTCTTTGTCCCGCGCGCGGTATGGGAGGAAAACGATTTCGTCGAAGGCGACGACTGGGCGTTCGTCACCTCGCCCCATGGCCGCATCAAGTGCCGCGTGGCGCGCATGGACGCGCTCAATGAAAACACCGTCTGGACCTGGAACGCCATCGGCAAGAAGCGCGGTGCATGGGCGCTTGCCGAGGACGCGCAGGAGGCGACCCAGAGCTTCCTTCTCAACCACCTCATCAACGAATTGCTGCCTGAAAAGGGCGATGGCCGCCGCTGGGCCAATTCCGACCCCGTGACCGGCCAGGCCGCATGGTTCGATCTGCGCGTGCGCATCGAGAAGGCCCCGCCCGGCGATCACGTCAGCGAACCCGCGCACCCGGCGCAAGCCTCGCCCGTGGGCGTCGGACCCAAGGACATCGCCTATGGAGAAGAGTTTTGATGCGCGCTGATTACATGTTCCGCCCGGCCGCAGGCCGGGCAGCACCCGACCGCCCCCATGGGCGGGCGCTTCGCGCCCACCCGCGGTCGGGCGCTGCCCTCACCACCCAACTCGAAAGAGGCGCCGCATGACCACCCTGCCCACCTCCACCGAAAAGAAACTCGGCCTTGCCATCGACCTCGACACCTGCGTCGGCTGCCATGCCTGCGTGGTCAGTTGCAAGGAATGGAACACCTCGAACTACGGCACGCCGCTCTCGGACGAGGACGCCTATGGCGCCGAGCCCCATGGCACCTTTCTCAACCGTGTCCACAGCTTCGAGGCCCAGCCGGAATCGGGATGCTCACAGACCATCCATTTCCCCAAATCCTGCCTGCATTGCGACGATGCGCCCTGCGTCACCGTCTGCCCCACCGGCGCCAGCTACAAGCGCAGCGAGGACGGCATCGTCCTGGTGAACGAGGACGATTGCATGGGCTGCGGGCTCTGCGCCTGGGCCTGCCCCTATGGCGCGCGCGAGCTTGACCAGCTTTCCGGCGTGATGAAGAAATGCACGCTTTGCGTGGATCGTATCTATAACGAGAACATCCCCGAGGAAGATCGCGAGCCTGCCTGCGTGCGCAGTTGCCCGGCCGGCGCGCGTCATTTCGGCGATTTCGCCGATCCCGACTCGAACGTCTCGAAACTGGTCGCCGAGCGCGGCGGCATCGATCTCATGCCGGAAATGGGCACCAAACCGGTCAACAAGTACCTGCCCCCGCGCCTCAAGGACGCCCCGTCCGAGGCCCGGCTCCCGGAAACGAACAAGGACGCCAAGGGGTTTCTCGCCTGGCTCGACAAGGCACTCGAGGCGATCTGATGCATCCAGCACCGTCCGTTATCCTCTTCACCTCGCTTTCGGGCCTCGGTTTCGGGCTTCTGGCATGGCTGGGCCTCGGTCTTCCGGCCGTCACCGGCTGGGTCGCCTTCGTGTTCTATTTCATCGGTTATGCGCTGGCGGCGGGCGGGCTGATGATCTCGGCCTTTCACCTCGCCAATCCCAAGAACGCCATCAAGTCCTTTTCCCAGTGGCGCAGTTCATGGCTGTCGCGCGAGGCGGTGATGGCGGTGATCTCGCTTCTGGTGATCGCGATCCACGCGATCGGCACGATCTTCTTTTCCACCCGCCTGCCTGCGATCGGCGCATTGGGCACGATCCTGGCGCTCGGCACCGTGTTCACCACCTCGATGATCTATACCCAGCTCAAGAGCGTGCCGCGCTGGAACACCCCGCTCACCCCGATCCTGTTCCAGCTCTGGTCCCTTGGTGGCGGCGGGTTGCTGGCCGGGCAATTCACCGCCGCGGCGGTCCTTCTTGCCATCCTCGGTGCGGTTCAGGTCATGGCCTGGAAACAGGGCGACGCGAAAGGCGCGACCGGCCAAAGCACCATCGAGACCGCCACCGGGCTCGGGCGCATCGGCAAGACCCGCCTGCTCGAACCACCCCATACCGGCGAAAACTACCTGCTGAAGGAGATGGCCTTCACCGTCGGGCGCAAGCACGCGCTCAAGCTGCGCATCATCGCGCTCATCTGTGCCGTGGTCCTGCCCGTGGCCCTGATCGTCGCCTTCCCCGCCACCCACGCGCTCGCGCTGCCGGTCATCGCGCTTCACATCGTCGGGCTCCTCGCCGCGCGCTGGCTTTTCTTCGCCGAGGCCGCCCATGTGCAGCGCCTCTACTACGGCATGTAGCCGCGGGTCAGCGCGCGAGATCCCCTGTGGCACTCGGTCACTCCAAGCCGGCGCATAGGGGCATGGCCTGTAACCCCGCCGCAATCATGGTATGATTTTCCGACCGCACGGCACCGACTCGGCCGCTCCCGGATCACGGGCGGTCGGGGAAGCCATTGAAACAGAATACGAATCTCGCAAACCGCACAGATGCCACGCGATCCCCGGCAGGAGAAACCAAGACATGGCCGACCGAACCCTGGACGCAAGAGGGCTCATCTGCCCGCTGCCCATTCTCAAGACGAGAAAGACCCTTGAGGAAATGAACCAGGGTCAGGTTCTGCTTGTCGAGGCCACCGATCCCGCGTCGGTCATCGATTTCGCCGCCTTTTGCCGCCAGACCGGCAACGCGCTTCTCACGCAGTCAACGCATGACGATGTCTACAGGTTCGAGATCAGGCGCGGCTGACCGAACGCGCCACACCGGGCCGCGATCCGGGGCGATTGCCACAGGACTCTCCCCCTGGCTCACCTCAATGGCACGATCGTTGCGCTCAGTGCAACCAGTGCCGAGTGAAGCCCGTCGCGCATTCCCTCCGGAGGATAGGGGCCAAAGACGTTCGGTCCGACCCGGAAATACAGTTTCACACGCGCGCCCGGCACGTCCTGAAACCGGATCAGGTAAAGGTCGGTCCGGCTTGCCAGCGACCTTGCGATCATGTCGCGCAGGGCGGCGCGTTTCATGGCCCCGGCCCAGTCCTCTCCCCAGTTTACAGACACCTCGATCATGGCCGGTCCAGCCTCCGCACGTCCCTGGCTGTATGCAACGGGACGCCCGGACGTGATCGCAAGTGGACGAAGATCAGGATCATCCGCGAAATGACTGGCGACGCGAAGCCCGACGGCCGGAGCGGCAAGAAGGAACAGGATCACAACCGGTCGAATCCAGTCGGTTTCGCGATCCATGTCCGCACCTGCACCTCTGCTTTCACGCCAGCATTCTTGCAGATCGAGGCTTTCAAATGATTAATGCGTGCCTCTGGCTGACTCGTTTTCCGGGAAACCCTTGATCGCGCAGGCTCAGCCGTTGAGCTGTTCCATCACCTCGTCGGGGGCGTCGAAATTGGTGGTCACGCGCTGCACGTCGTCGTCGTCCTCGAGCGCGTCGATCAGCTTCATCAGCTTCTGCATGCCTTCGAGGTCAAGCTCGGTCGTGGTGGTCGGGCGCCAGACCAGCTTGGTCTCGTCGCTTTCGCCGAGTTCCGCCTCGAGCGCGTTGGCCACGTCGTTGAGGTCGGTATCGGCGCACCAGATGACATGGCCGTCCTCGCTGCTTTCCACGTCCTCGGCACCGGCCTCGATCGCGGCCATCATCACCGTATCGGCATCGCCCACGCTGGCGGGATAGGTCACCGCGCCCTTGCGCTCGAACATGAAGCCGACGCTGCCGGTCTCGCCGAGGTTGCCGCCATGCTTGGTAAAGGTCGAGCGCACGTTCGAGGCGGTGCGGTTGCGGTTGTCGGTCATCGCCTCGACGATCACCGCGACGCCACCCGGGCCATAGCCCTCATAGCGGATTTCCTCGTAATCCTCGCCCTCGCCACCTGTGGCCTTCTTGATCGCGCGGTCGATATTGTCGTTGGGCATGGATTGCGACTTGGCCACCTTGACGGCGAGCCGCAGGCGCGGGTTCTTTTCGGGGTCGGGGTCGCCCATCTTGGCGGCGACGGTGATTTCCTTGGAAAGTTTCGAAAACAGTTTCGAGCGCGCCGCGTCCTGGCGCCCCTTGCGGTGCTGGATATTTGCCCATTTGGAGTGGCCGGCCATGTCGCTCTCCCGACGTGTTTCATCTGACCGCGTCTCTATAGGCCACGCCCGCGCCCGGGTTCAATCCCCGTTGTGGACCTTCCAGATAACACCGATCGAGCAAAGAAATAAGGGCTGCGCCTGCCTGGGCCGGCGCCAATGCCGGACGAGGCCACTCGTGCGACGCTCTTGAAACGTCCCGGGCTGCAACATGCACAACCGGCAAAGCGCCTGCCGGCGGGCAGGCAGGCGCTGCCCGCCGTTGCCGCCGGGCGGAACAATTCGTGAGACAATGTGTTCTTCTGAACCAGGTGTCGGCACAGCCGCACCGGCGCGCGCCTACTCGCCCAGCATCCAGTGCCCTTCGGGCCAGAAGGCGTGATAGGCGAAAGCGAACATCAGGTCATGGGCCACGTCGCGTCCTGCATCGTCGCGCACCCGGATCGAGCCCACGTCGCGGCCCTTGCCGATCTCGCTCGTATCGAGCGCCGAGGCTTGCCCCTCCTCCCAGGTGATCACCACGCCTGCCTCGGAAATCCGGCCAGCCTTGCGCAGGCGTTCCATCGGCCAGGCGCGCTCGCCCACCCGCACCACGCGCGACAGCGGGTCGATCCCGTGGGGCGGGTCCTCACCGTCAAAGAGAAACGGCCGCGAGGCGCTGTCATAGCCGCGATAGGGGTTGCTTCCGTAGGGGCGCGAAACCCCGGGTTCGTCCATGACCAACCCCTCGGGGTTGCGGTCGCGGAACTGGTCCCAGCTTTCCATCCAGCTGGCCACCTGTTTCAATTCGACACCGGTCATCTCGCCCACGATGCCCTCGCCCAGCGCCTGTTGCCACCAGCTCTGGGTTTCGCGGTCATACATCACCATGTCGGAATTGCGCAGCTTGCCGGTCACGCCGAAGCTCAGAACCTCGCCCTGCACCCGCCGATCAAAGGTCAGCGCCGAGTTGCACAAGGGACAGAACGTCACCGCCACCGGCACACCGCCGACCGTGTCGTTCACGATTTCATGCCAGGTGAGATAGCGGATCGGATAGGCGCGCGGCGTCTCATCGCCGATCTCGACCGTGATCACCGGCTCGCGCCCCTCGATCCGGCTCTCTTGGGACGCGGGAATGAACTCCGGCCCGCTCAGTGCCGGGATGCCATCCTTGCCCGGCCCGCCCGACATGATCTCGGACCAGGCCGACACGTTCGAGCGGGAAAAGTCGGTCTCGGGCCACTCGGAGCGCCAGGCATCCGGGTTGGCCAGGGCCGGGCCTGCAAGGGTCAGCCAGAACAGTGTCGCGCGCAAGATCATGGGTCATCCCCCCCTGGTTCAAGACAAGGATGACCCATCGCAGGCGGGTTTGCACAGCCCCCGACACGCGGATGTGAGAGGGTTTGAACTCAGTCGGTGACGGTGACGCGTTTCATCACGTCGGGCTGGCCGACGACTGCGCCGTTTTGACCCTCGCCGCGCTTGATCGCATCGACCACATCCATGCCGGAGGTCACCCGCCCCACAACGGTATATTGCCCGTCAAGATGCGTCGCGGGTGCGAACATGATGAAGAATTGCGAATTGGCGCTGTCTGGATCGCTGCTCCGGGCCATGCCGACCACACCACGCTCGAAACTCTCGTCCGAGAACTCGGCGCTGAGGTTCGGCCGGTCGGATTTGCCGGTGCCCGCGCGGCGCATGTCACCGCCCATCTTGCCGAACTGCACGTCACCGGTCTGGGCCATGAACCCCTCGATCACGCGATGAAAAACCACCCCGTCATAGGCGCCATCCTCGGCCAGCGCGGTGATCTGTTCGACATGGCCGGGCGCCACGTCTTCCAGCAGGTCGATCTCGATCACGCCATCGGCTTCGCCCTCGACCTCGATCTTGAGGCCGGTGGCGGCGGCGGGGCTGGCCGTCAGTGCGGCCATCAACAAAACCTTATGCAACATCGGCAGCCACCTTCACGCTGATCATCCGGTCGGGGTTGGCGGGCGGCTCGCCCCGCGTAATCGCATCGACATGCTCCATGCCCTCGATCACCTGCCCATAGACGGTGTATTGCCCGTTGAGGAAATCATTGTCCTTGAAGCTGATGAAGAATTGCGAATTGGCCGAATTGGGGTTCTGCGACCGCGCCGCGCCAAGGCTGCCACGGGCATGGGGGATTCGGCTGAACTCGGCCGGAAGGTCGGGCAGGTCCGATCCGCCGGTGCCCGCACGCCCGGGGTTGTAATCCTTTTCCATGTTGGCG
>NZ_JAWLDS010000092.1:0-12057 GCF_041686535.1 Aquicoccus sp.
TAATTCGCCCAGTAGCCGTCGGAGGGCAAAGGTCTTGTCATCGTGTCTGATGTCATGCGGACGCTTTCTTTCCTTGATTACGCCTGGTCGGGCCGGGGTTTTCCGCTACTTGTTCATCATCGTCGCGGTGGCCCGGCCCCTGAAGTCGAATTTTGTCGAAGCGACGGCAGATTCTTCTGTTTTGACCAGTGGTACGGCTCGAAATGCCGCATCTCGGTCGCGGCCTAATACCCATGCCGTTGATCCACGTGACCAGGCAGCGCCGTGCCATCGCGGGTGGCGCGGATCACTGCCAATGCATGGTGCGCGCCCTCTGTCGCATCGGTTTGTGCCGCTGTGTGAGGTGTGACAATCACCCTTGGATCGGCCCATGCCCAGTGATCCTGCGGCAGCGGTTCGGGATCTGTCACGTCAAGCATCGCGGCTTGCAACCGTCCCGCGTCAAGCGCTGAGCGCATCGCCTCAATGTCGAGCTGAGCACCGCGCCCTGCATGGATCAGCGCCGCGCCATCGGGCAGCCCGGCAAAAAGATCGCTCCCCAGAACGCCGCGCGTCTCATCGGTCAGAGGCAGTAGACAAACCAGCAGATCGGTACGCGCCAGAAAGTCCGAAAGGTCGGCCTGCCCGTAGACGTTGACCCCCTCGACCGGCTGGCCCGAGCGCCGCCACCCGGCGACGTCAAAGCCGAGGGATGACAGGCTCGTGGCTGCCGCGCGCCCGATCCGGCCCAGCCCCATGATCCCGACGCGCGCGGTGCTGGCGGGGTGGGGCGGATGCCCACGCCATTCGCCCCGGGTGGCCTGTTCCAGATAGCGCGGCATGTCGCGATGCAGCATCAGCGTCGCCATCAGCACCCAATCACGCACTAGCGTGTCGATCCCCGGCGCCAGACTGCGGACCAGCGCGACACCGGGCGGCAGGACCGGCATCTGATCCACCCCAGCGCCAGTGCTGATAACCGCTTTCAGATTTGGATAACGGCCAAGATCCGCCGGGGGCTGCCAACAGGCCAGATGCGTGATCTTGGACGGGTCCCGCACGGCGTCCTCGCCCACGACGATGTCTTCTCCGGCGGCGTCGAAAATGGGGTGCCACGCGCGGGCGCGCTGTGGCGGGCCAAGCAATAGCAGCGTCATGCGCGGAGCACCTCGCGGATCTCGGGGTCTTCCAGCGTCAGGTCCAGAACCTTTCGCGTGCGCGCGACGATCTCGTCGATCTCGCCATCTGTGCAGCACAGGGGGGGCGCATAGCCGAAGATCCCCTGCGCGAAGCTGCGCACGATCAGCCCATTCTCCCACGCACGGTCGAACAGGCGGTTCGCCGGGTCGAGACTTGCAGGCAGCGTTGTCTTCTTTTCCTTGTCGGTCACAAGCTCGATCGCCGCCAGCATCCCGCGCCCGCGTACATCACCGACCAGCGGATGATCGGCCAGTCCGGCCAGCCCCGCCTGCAATCGCGCGCCCTGACGGCGCCCGTTTTCCAGCAGGCCACCTTCGTAGAGCTTCAGGACCTGTAGCGCGACCGCTGCCGAGACCGGATGCGCGGAATAGGTAAAGCCGTGCCCGATGGCCTTCTTTCCCGCACTCTCGGCGAGGGTCTGGTAGACATGCTCGCGCATGAACACCGCCCCCATCGGTACATATCCGGATGTCAGGCCCTTGGCGACGGTCATCAGGTCGGGGACGATCCCCTCATCCTCGCAGGCAAAGAGCGGGCCGGTGCGGCCAAAGGCCGTGATCACCTCGTCTGCGATGAAAAGGATGTCCAGCTCGGTGCAGACCTCGCGCATCGCCTTCATCCAGCCCGTGGGCGGCACCAGAACGCCGCCGGATCCCTGAATCGGCTCGACATAGAAGGCCGCAACCCGTTCCGGACCCAGTTCTTCGGCCTTGGCGCGCAGAGCGGAGACCGAGGCGGCGATGATCGCCGCGTCGTCGCATCCGACCGGGTTGCGATAGGCGTAATGCGACGGGATCTTGTGCTGCCAGTCATGCGGCAGCCCGAAGCCATCGTGAAAGACCGGCAAGGCCGTCAGACCCGCCCCGGCGGAGGCCGAGCCGTGGTATCCCTGCTCGACCGAGATGAATTGGTCGCGGCTTGGTTCGCCCTTGGCGTGCCAGTAATAGCGGATGAAACGGATCGTGCTGTCGACCGCATCGGACCCGCCAAGGCAGAAATAGACATGGTCGAGATCGCCCGGCGACCGCTCGGCCAGATCCGCCGCGAGACGGATCGGCGCCTCGGCGCCAAGATCGAAATAGCCGGTGGCGTAGGAAAGATCACGCATCTGCGTCGCGGCGGCCTCGACCACCGTTTCATGGCCGTAGCCCGCGTTGACGCACCATAGCCCTGCGAAACCGTCGATCAGATCTCGTCCCTCGCTGTCGGTTACGGTCGCCCCGTGCGCAGATTTCAGCACCCGCACCCCGCGCGCCTCGTGCCCGTGAAAGGAGGACACCGGATGGATCAGGTGCCGGCGGTCGAGTTCTACAAGGGAATTCGTTAGCATGGTCTTCTCCGATCAGGTTAGCCGAGCGCCTGCGACACAAGCGCGAAGGTCGTGAAATCACCAGACGGGGAAGGGCCGGGATCGCGGACCATGGCGGTGCCGCCACCGACACAGGACAAACCCAATGCGGCTACGTCATCCGACAGCCCCGCCCCCTCTGGCAGGTCGATGCGCAGGAAAGCGCCTGCATTCCGGCGGACCGCCTCGGCGATCAGGGCACGCGCGGTTGCCGCGTCGCGTGCGACCACGGGACCAATGACCTGCCCGCGTCCGAAATCACGCACCATCGCAAAGCCTCTGTCGGCCAGCAGGACATCCCCCTGCGCCGCGATCCTGTCCAGCAGGGCCTCGCGGTCGAGGCCCGACGCCGCATGGTCCATACGCACCAGCCCCGTCACGTCTTGCACGGGGCCCTCGCGCACCGGCACCCGGGCTGTCGCGGTCCGCGCGATGCCCTGATGCTGAACGATCCTGTATTTGGCATGAAAGCCCAGCTTTTCATAAAGCGGCAAACCGTCGGTGGTTGCGACCAGCCGCATCTCTGCCCCCGGTGCCAGGTCCATCGCTGCCGCTATCAGCCGTCGGCCCAGACCGTGGCCACGCATGGCCTCATCGACGATGATCATGTTCAGCAACGCCACGTCCCCGAAGCGGGTGCAACAGGCTGTGCCGACGACCCGCCGGTTGTTCAGCGCCACGACCCCTTCGGAGATCGCAAGCGCCATCGCCCAGTCCTGCTGCCGGTGCGGCCAGCCGACCTGCCGCGACAGGCGCACGGCGTCGGCCAGATGCTCGGGTGCGAAGGGTCGGATGTGCAGCCCCGACGCGGGCGAAATCGAGGTGGAGGCGTCTGGTATCATCTGATCACTCGTCTTGTTTTCCTGCCACGCTAGTCAGCGGGGATCGGCATGAGGCACCTGATGCGCGCCCGACGCGGCAGTTTGCCTTGCATCCCGTGGATCGCGCCGCAGAAAATGCCGCCGCTACACGGCGCAGCGCCGCCCAAGGGCCCGCACCATGTCGTGGCACGCGCGGAGTTCCGTCAGCGTCAAGTACTCCTCGGGACGATGTGCGCGGGCTATGTCGCCGGGGCCGCATATGATCGCCGGAATGCCGGCCTGCTGGAACAGCCCCGCTTCAGTCCCGAAACTGACCGCTGGCACAGGCGTCTGCCCCGAGATCCCGGCGGTCAGCGCGGCCAGCGGATGCCCGGCATCAAGGGCGAGGGGCGGGTAACTCGACAGCCACTCGGCCTCAACGCCGTGAAGATCAGCGGCGGCCAGAACCGGTCCGAACAACGCCTCGGGATCGTTCCCGGCGATGGCGCGGGCCTCGACCTGTGCCTCGGCACGGTCGGGAATGATGTTGAGGGCCTGGCCGCCAGCGAACGTTCCCACTTGCAGGCTGGACCATGGCGGTGCGAATCGCGCGTCACGAGGGCCGCGCGTTTGCAACTCAAGGGCCTGTGCCTCGGCAGCGACGAGCGCGGGCAGCAGCGTATGGATCGCATTGCGTCCCAGATCGGGGCGCGAACTGTGACCCGCCGCGCCCACAGCCCGCAGGCGCAGCGCGGCCTTGCCCTTGTGCGCCAGCACCGGCACCAGTCCGGTCGGCTCTCCGACGATGCAACCAAGCGGTGGTGCGCAAAGCTCCGGCAGTCGGGCGATCAGGTGTGGCACGCCCTTGCAGCCCGCCTCTTCGTCGTAGGACAGCGCGATGTGGATCGGTGTCGCCGGGTCCATCGTCACGAGATCCGGCCCGGCGGCTAGCACGGCGGCGACGAAGCCCTTCATGTCGCAGGCGCCGCGCCCGATCAGCCGGTCGTCCTCGTGGCGCAGGATGAACGGATCGGCGCGCCAGTTGGGCTCTTCCGCCGGCACGACATCGACATGACCCGACAGGATGTAGCCGGGCCGTGTCGCATCGCCGATGGTCGCGAACAGGTTGGCACGGTCACCTTCCGGCCCGACGAGAATATGGTACGTGATCCCGTGATCATCGAGCCAATCCGCGATATCGTCCATCAGGCGCAGGTTCGGGCGTCCGACAACCGTTTCGAAGCCAACAAGCCGGGTGAGCATTTCTTGTGGCGTGCGGCAATGGGTCATGGCGTCATCGTGTCCTTTCGTCAGGTCGTCCGGGGGCCTGCCTCATCGTGCAGGACTGCGGGGTATCGCGGGCACCGCGTCGCGGCGGCCCGACGGCACCATTTGCCGGATCCCACCCGCGCAACGCGATATTCTGCGGCATGCCCCGCAAACGCGGCAATCCATTCCGCCCGAAAACCGCCAGCATGGCGGCAATGAAGACGCTTCCGGAGAGCACCATGACGTTCAGTCCCAAGTTCATTACCTTCGATTGCCACGGAACCATGATCTTTTACGACATGGCCGGGGCCGTGCACGATCACTACGGCGATACGCTGTCACCCGACGCGCTGAAGGTGTTCATCCGGAACTTCGCGGCCTACCGGCTCGACGAAGTGTTGGGCGCCTGGAAACCTTATGCCGACGTGGTGCACAATTCGCTTGAACGGACCTGCAAGCGCACCGGCGTGCCGTTCGCCCCGAAGATCGCCACCGAGATCTACGAACGTGTGCCGACATGGGGACCGCACGCGGACGTGACCGCCGGTCTTTCGAAGATCGCGGGGAAAATTCCGCTGGTGGCCCTGACAAACGCGATGAACAACCAGATCCCGCAGAACATCGCCAACCTAGGCGTGCCTGTCGATCATGTCTTCACCGCCGAGGATGCGCAGGCCTACAAGCCGCAGATGCGCGCGTTCGAATACATGTTCGATCAACTCGGATGCGGGCCGGAGGATGTGCTGCATGTCTCGTCAAGCTTCCGCTACGATCTGATGACGGCGCATGATCTGGACATCACCCACAAGGCGTGGGTCAATCGCGGCCACGAACCGGCCAATCCATACTACGGATATACAGAGATTTCCGACATTTCGGGCCTGCCCGCGCTGGTCGGGTTGTAAGGCGCGCGGTGCAGGGCATGAAATACGCATCCTACTGGCACGAAACCGCCCCGCCGTTCGAGGCCGGGATGCACGGCCCTGTGGAGGGGCGGTTCGACATGGCGGTGATCGGCGGCGGCTTTACCGGGCTGAGTGCTGCAAGGCGGCTGGCCCGTGCCGGCGTATCGGTGGCCCTGCTCGAGGCCGAGCATGTCGGTGCCGGTGCGTCGGGCCGCAATGGCGGGCATCTCAACAACGGGATCGCGCACGGCTACGCGGCGGCCAAGGCGCATCTGGGGGGCGATCGCGCCCATGCCTTGTATCAGGCCTATAACCAGTCCATCGACACGATCGAAGATACGATAACCGAAGAGGGCATCGACTGCGACTTTCGCCGCTCGGGCAAGCTCAAGCTCGCGTCAAAGCCGGGCCATGTCGTATCGCTGCGCGAAAATTGCGACCTGATCGCGCGCGAGGTTGATCCCGATGCGCGCTGGCTGGACCGCGATGCGCTGCGCGACGAGATCGGGTCGGATGCGTTTTACGGGGCCTGCCTGCAACCGAAATCCACGATGATGCATATGGGGCGCTACGTGTCGGCACTGGCGCGGGCGGCCAGCGGACACGGCGCGCGGATCTGGGAAACCGCTCCGGTGACGGGCCGGCGCAAGAAGGATGGCATCTGGCATCTCGACACCCCGCGCGGCACGCTGCGCGCCGAGCGCGTGATCGCCGCGACCGGGGCCTATTCCGGCGCTGTCCAGGGCGCGCCGCTGCAACCCTTTCGCAAGCGCATCATCTCGGTCGGGTCGTTCATCGTGGCGACACGCCCGCTGACCGACGCCGAGGTCGCCGCGACACTTCCGGGCAACCGCACCTGCGTGACCTCAATGAATATCGGCAACTACTTTCGCCTGTCGCCCGACAACCGGCTGATCTTTGGCGGTCGGGCAAGGTTCTCGGCCCGGTCCGATCAGCGCTCGGATGCCAAATCCGGAGATATCCTGCGCGAAGGGATTGTGCGGATCTTTCCGCATCTTGCCGATGTCGGTATCGACTATTGCTGGGGCGGCCTCGTGGGTATGACCAAGGACCGTTTCCCCCGCGCGGGCGAGATCGACGGCATGATCTACGGAATGGGCTATTCCGGGCACGGCGCGCAGATGTCGACGCTGGTGGGCGCGGCGCTGGCCGACATGGCCATGGGCCACGAGGGCACGAACCCACTGGCCGGGCTCGTCTGGCCCACCGTGCCAGGATATTCGGGGCGTCCGTGGTTCCTGCCGCTGGTGGGGCTGTGGTTCGGGATCAAGGACCGGCTGTCGTGACGCCGCGCGCCTAACCCAGTGAATGTGCGGCAAGGCCGAACATCCGCGGGCCGGTGAGCGGACGGCGCTGGCGGCCCAGATACATCTCTGTGACCGTATCATGAACCCCCATCCCGGCAGCCGACAGGAAAGCACTGAACAATTCGCTTTCACCGGGCAGGTCGAGCCGCACGATTTCGCCTTCGCTGCGCTGAATCAGGGGCGCGGCAAGCATCATCGCGATGCGTTCAGTCTCGGCGACGAGTGGTCCGATGACCCGACCCCGGCCGAACGGCCGGCGCAGCGCGAAGCCGCATATTTCGCCGCCAGCCTCGGCCACCACCCCGTCGGACAATTGCAGCATTTTGTCGATCGTACGATCGCGCGCGGCCCCGTACGCCTGCGTGTCGAGCGCGCGGATCGCTGCCGCGTCGCCGGGCTCCATCTCGCGCAGCGCGATGCCCGGCACTGCGTCGGGCAGATAGATCCGCCGGGTCGTGCCCTGATGCTGCCAGACCGTGCCGAGAGGCACGAACCCCGCATCCTTGTAAAGCCGGTAGCCCTGCCGCGTCGCGCTCAGCCGCAGGTCGCACTCCGGGCAGTCGTCCATCACCCTGCGCAGCAGCCAGCGTCCCGTGCCCATCGTCTGAAGCCGCGGGGCGGTGACCATCATCCCAAGCATGGCGAAATCCTCATGCGCCCGGAAACACATCGCAGAGCCCAGGGCGCGTCCAATCTCGTCGATGGCCAGATACCCCTCGCCAAGCGCGATGAACACGTCCAGGTCGCGCGCGCGATGCGCCCAGAACACCCCGACCGTCAATTCGTGCAAGAGCGCGCGACCGGAAGGGCCGATCCGGTGCGCGGTAGCCGTGAACTTGTCGACGCGGAAACTGTCGCTCGTGTGCGCGCCTGCCCCTTGCGCGGTGTTGTGCTCCGTCGGTTCGCCCAGCCGTTTCGCCATTTGTTCGCAGATCCCCGTCTGTCCATCGCGGTGGCACATAAAGCTAAGCCGCGCTGGAGAAAATCACACATTTTGCACAATATCGTCCATGCGCCACGGTTTTTTCTGCGGTTTCGAGCCCGCATACCACAGCATATGCGCTTTCTTTCCTGCGAGGATCACGCATGAACCGCCCTGTTCGGGATCGGACCAGGTGCCACGAGTGAACCCCATGTAAGGGAAAAGGAGCTTTCCACCCATGCGCGACGATCCGTTGTTGCAACCCTGCCAGATCGGGGGTCTGACGCTGAAGAACCGCCTGCTGATAACCGGGCACGAACCGGGCTATGCCGAGGACGGGCTGCCCAAGGATCGCTACCGCGCCTATCACGTCGCACGCGCGCGTGGCGGTGTGGCGCTGACCATGACCATGGGCTCGGCCTCGGTCGCACCCGACAGCGCGCCGTCGGGCGGCGGCGTACAGGCGTTCCGTGACGAGATCGTGCCATGGATGCGGTCGCTGGCCGCCGAGTGCCATGACGAGGGCTGTGCGGTGATGATCCAGTTGACCCATCATGGCCGGCGGACACGGTGGGATCGCGGCGACTGGTTGCCCACCATCTCATCGAGCATCGAGCGAGAGGTCGCCCACCACCACGCCGCGAAACTGGCAGAGGATTGGGACATTTCCAGGATCATCGACGATTACGCCACCGCCGCGGAGCGCATGCACGAGTCTGGGCTGGACGGGATCGAGTTCCTGGCCACGGGACATCTGCTGGATCAGTTCTGGTCGCCACGGTCCAATCATCTTGACGGGCCCTATGGCGGGTCTCTTGAAAATCGCATGCGCCTCGCGATGGAGGTTCTGACAGAGACGCGGCGCCGCGTGGGGCCGGGCTTTCTGCTAGGGCTGCGTTATGCCGGCGACGAGATGTGCGCCGATGGCGTCGATGCCGAGGAAGGTCTGGAAATCTCGCGCCGGCTGAAGGATAGCGGGCTGGTGGATTACCTCAACGTCACCCGCGGGCATATCGACACGGATGCGGGGCTGACGGACATGATCCCCGTGCACGGCATGCGCAGTGCGCCGCATCTCGCGGACGCAGCCCGCCTGCGCGCGGCGACAGGCATTCCGGTGCTTCACGCCGCCAAGGTGGCGGACGTATCCACCGCCCGCCATGCGATCGCCACCGGCATGGTGGACATGATCGGCATGACCCGCGCGCACCTGGCCGATCCCGATATCGTGCGCCGGATCGAGGCCGGGCAAGAGGATCGCATCCGGCCCTGCGTCGGGGCGAATTTCTGCCTCGACCGGCGGTTTCAGGGGGCTGCGGCGCTTTGCGCGCACAACCCGTCCACCGGCCGGGAACAGGAGCAACCCCACGCGATCGTGCCCGCCGACACCCCGCGCCGGGTGCTGGTGATCGGGGCCGGTCCGGGCGGTCTGGAAGCGGCCCGCGTGGCCGCCGAACGGGGGCACGACGTCGAGTTGCACGAGGCGGCGAACGATCCCGGCGGTCAGGTGCGGCTGCTGGCGCAATCCGAAAGGCGGCGCGAGATCCTGTCATTGATTGGCTGGCGTATGGCCGAATGCGAAAGGCTAGGCGTGCGGTTCCACTTCAACAGCTTTGCGGAACCAGAAACCGTGACAGGGTCCGGCGCGGATCTGGTGATCGTCGCAACTGGCGGGCTGCCGCATGACGTGCCGCTGCAGACCGGGCAGGATCTGCCGGTCTCAAGCTGGGATATCTTGTCGGGTGATGCGCGGCCGGGCCGCGATGTGCTGGTCTTTGACAATGCCGGCGATGCGGCCGGTCTTCAGGCGGCAGAGATGATCGCGGCGACGGGTGCACGGGTCGAGATCGTCAGCCCCGACCGCGCGCTGTCCTCGGAAGTGATGCCCATGACGTTGACGCCGTTCCTGCGCGAGATGCAGGGCCGCGACGTGCACTTCACCGTCACATGGCGCCTGCAGGCGGTGCGCCGCGAGGGCAACCGGATGATGGCCGATCTGTGCAGCGATTACAGTGCCGCGCGAATGACACGAGAGGTGGATCAGGTCGTGGTCAACAACGGCACCGTGCCGCTAGACGATCTGTATTTTGCATTGAAACCGCTGTCGCGCAACCTTGGCGAAGTGGATCGGGACGCTCTGCTGTCGGGGAACCCCCAAGACATCGAACACAACCCTGAAGCCGACTTTTGGCTTTTTCGGATCGGTGATGCTGTGGCCTCCCGCAACATCCACGCGGCGGTTTTTGATAGCCTACGACTTTTGCGAACACTTTGAACGGTATACGAAAGCAGCCCGAGAGCGCCATTTCGTCAGCGCCACGCTGATCGGCAACTTCGCCCTCATGCCAATTGTCTTCGGCGCTGATTGTCGCTTCGGATCAGATTGAGAACCTGTTTGTCATCGCGGCTCAGTGCGCGTTTTGGCCAGGCGCCCTTGATGCCATCAACCGCTTGGGCGAAGCCTTCGATCCGCAGCCGAGCCCAGATCTTCCGGTACCACTCTCCTGAAAAGGGCGAGGCACGGATCACCGCCTCGATGTGGCCGAGCAGGTCGGCGTCGCTGCACGCACCTTGCGGGCCACGTCGCTTGGATGAGCGCGCATCATTGGCAACCGTTTCCGGAACACGATGTCGATACACCGCCTCCCGGGACACTATCACGCCGCCGATCCGGGGTTTTAGGATATCGCTGAGCGGCTTGGGGTGCTAGGGTGAACATTACTGGCATGGCGTCGCATAGGTCGGCCGGAAGATGACCTCACCGAATATCGAGCCAGCGCATGGCCGTGCGCAGCAGGTGGTCTTAGTCGTCCGCCGTAGCCTCGTCCGTAAAAGCGTCAATTTCGTCTTCGGGCAATCCTGCCGCGCGCGCAGCTTGGCGGCACCTTCCGAGAACGGTAAAGGCATTGCCGTCATGGCCGGGCAGCGTGACGATGATCTCCGGGTGCTTCGGGGTCATGAATGGATCTCCAATAAATGGTCACCGGGACAGCAGGCGTATTCGTTGCGAACAGTCCAGTTGAATATCAGGGGCTTGGCGATACGCGCCGACAGGCCCGCACCTGGTCTCGCAGCACCGCGTAATCGGTCAGCCATTCCACGATCAACGCCCCCTCTGGCAGCGCCGCCATCTCGTCCGCCACTCGCACCTGCTCGGCCCGGCTGTATTGCACCTCGGGCGGACAGACCCCGGGCGGAGCGTCAGAATCCACCCCCGCGCAACCGCTCAAGAAGAGCGTCACGATCACGAGGCCGCTGCGCAGCCGCGTCCAGCATTTGACGTTGAATGGCATCATTGCGCTCCAGCATGTCCAGCCGCTCGGCGGCGCGACCGGCGCGCACGCGCCAGAAACGTTTCTGCGATCCTGTGTGGGCAGTCGGTGCGCAGCCATTCCCCGGATCGTTTATCGAACCGCTCCCAGTTTGCGGCGCGTGTCATCGCCTCGGCCATATGGTGGGCTTTGACATCGACCAGCCGCGGGGCATCGACGATCCGGCCGCCAGAGATATTGACGGGGACCATGGCGGGTCGCACGACCATGCTGCCGCGCTGGTAGTATCCCAGCTTCGCCTGCATCAGCGCGCCTTCGGCCTTGTCGATGGTCTCATGCAGGAAGCCCGCGAAAACCTTGATCGTGGAACGGTCATCATTCTGCGGGGCATAACCGTCGGGCTCCGTTTGGGCCGCCGCAGATCGCGTGCGTTGAGGCGTCTCGACGCGCCAGCCATTCTGCCGCGCGAGCCAGAAAAGGGTGCCCACGGTTATGCTGCGCACCTCCGAAAAACTGTCCCATTTCTCTGCCGTGTAAGGCGGATCGTTCTTGGCCGCCTGCGCGGACCATTCCTCCCAAAGGACGCGCCCATCGGCGCCCAGCGCGGCGTAGAGCGCCAGCCCGACCCGAATCCACTCGTCATAGGACAGGTCATCATTGGGGATGTAAGACAACGCCTCCTCGACCAGTTCGGACGACGGTGGCTCACGGCGCCGCAGCCCGGCAACCTTTCGGCCCTCGCGCTCAACGTCGCGCGTGTCCGCTTTGGTCTGCCCGCCGTGTTGGCGCAAATAGGCATCGGCCGCAGTGATGAACGCCGCGCATCGGTCCCGGCTGACCAGGGGCAGCTCGTGAAGCGGCACGTCGAGCGGCGAGCATTCGGGCCAATGGTAACCGTTGCGATGCAGCGCCAGCCGCAGGTCGGTCAGATCCTCTTCGTTTGCAGGCTGAGAAAGTGCGCTATCGGCCATAGGGTCACTCCTCCTCCAATTCCCAGCCTGCAAAGTCGTCCAACTTGAGATCCGCCTCGCTGG